>JAKEHX010000338.1 GCA_022614795.1 Planctomycetaceae bacterium
GACAGCTTGCGCCTCCCGACGAATTACGAAAGGCCATTGAAGATCGGTTTGCCCCCGAGCGGGCTCGACTCGGCAACGATGCGGACTGGCAGTTTGCGCTGTTTGCGGCCCGCCAGTACGAATCGTCGAGCCGATTTCGCGAGGCGATTGAAACCCTTCAGCGAGGCCGTATCGCTATCGAAACCATCGCCGATGCCGCCAAACGTAGTCACCTGCACCGAGAGTTTGACTCAGAACTTTCATCCATCGTGGCCAGGGCTGCAAGCCAAGGTGAAATCGTGTTGGCCCTTGAATCCGCGAGTAGGTTTCACTTGAGTTCCGCTCGCGGCGAGATTCTCGACCACATTGCGTATTGCACGTCGAAAGTTGGCCTGGCAGCAGCCGAAACGTCAACATCGCAACTTAGCGCCAGGACATCACCTTGCGAGTGGCGCCTGCTGCTTTTGTTGACATGTCGCGGCGGCAGTGCCGCTCAGTACGAACGGGCAATTCAGAAGTTTCTGGACGATGGGGAAGCGATGGACGCGGCTGACGTTAGGCGCTGTTATGTGGCGCTTGCCAACACGGTCCGCACCCTACCGAGAGATTTTAATCCTCAGGTTCTGGCTCGCTTGGAGGCCCAACTTGCAACCGACATCGCATCAGGCGCCCAGGAAAACAAGCAAGGGGTTGCCTCCAAGTGCCTCGCCACGTTGCTCATTGCCCAGGGCCGATTGGAAGAGGCCCGCCGTGTCACCGACGAAAACGGCCAACTCCTCCTGCAGACCCATTTCGGGCGCGCGGCCGCCGAGATATTGGTCGCGCAAGGCAAATACAACGAGGCCGTCGAGATGTCCCGCGGAACACTAACTCACGTTGCCGCCGCGCTGACCAACGCAGGCCAGCTCGACGCAGCACTCGACGCGATTGCAAAATTTGAAGATCGCGGCGCAGGCTATGCGGGATATGCGACTAGTGTGGCTAGGAAGTTTGCGGAGCGCGACAACTGGAGCGGGGTTGAACGGGCTCTGGCCCTGATCGACGACGCCCGATCTTGGGACCACTGCGTCACGCAAGTTGCTGCAATCGGTGCTCGCGCAGGTCGGCACAAACAGGTGGTGGCGCTCCTCAGGCGACTGGGCGACCGGTTGGTAGACAGCGGCCACGCTCGGCAGAACGTGGAGCAACGGCTGGCTCTGGCGTATTTGAAAGCTGGTGAAACGACAACCGCGTGGCAGCTGGTCGAGCGCCAAGGTGACAATCTTGGACGGGCCATGCTGCTTGTTGAGATTGCCGAATCGAATCTGGATCGCCGAGACCTGGCCGGTTTCCAAAAGGCAATGGAACCGCTCAAGGCGATCGTGGCGGGCAAGCTGAATGGTGGCCCCGCGGAGATGACCGCCGAAGAACGTGGTCAGCTTCAGGTCGACCTGGCATTGCGCTCGGCTGTGCTTTACATCAAAGCTGGGGAGAAGCGGCAGGCACAGCAGGTGATCCAGGGCGCTTTTGCCGGCGCTGGCGACTTGGCTGGGTCGTTTTGGCGAATGGAACTGTACAGCGAAATGTTTTTGACAAGTCCGACTCAGGACACGATCACCAGTATCGCCCATCTCGTGGACGCCGTGCCTTTGGCATGCGATCGAGCAATCTTGGCGTGCCTGGCAGGTACGCTCGCAGCAAAGTACGCGAGCGCGCCGATGCGTTAGACAACTTAGACAGCTTCTAAGTTTCTATTGTTTCCCCGCAAATTGGCGCAGCTCGCCGAGCGCGCCGCGCAGAGCAGCTTGCAACACCCACAGGTCGCCGCTGTACGAAATCATGCGGAAGCCCTGCTTGATCAGGTCGCGGCCCGAGGCCAGGTCGGGGGCCATGATGCCGGCGACTTTGCCGTGCTTTTTGCAGGCGGCGACAACCCGGTCCATCGCGGCGATCAGCTCCGGATTAGCAAACTGGCCTGGAATTCCCATCGAGATCGACAGGTCGAATTGCCCGATCCAGAGCACGTCGATGCCCGGCGTGGCGGCGATCGCCTCCACGTTCGTCAGGCCCGCCACCGTTTCAATCTGCGCCAAGAGCAGCCCCTCGCGGTTGGCCGAGGCGATCTTCTCCACGATGTCGCCCCCGGTGTAGTCGTCGTGGGCTATGCCGAATGCTGCTCCGCGGCGCCCCACGGGCGGATACTTGGCCGAGGCGACCAGCTTGCGGGCCTGTTCGGCTGATTCGACCATCGGGACCATGATTCCCATCGCCCCCATGTCGAGCACGCGGGCGATGAAGTCGTATTCCGTCGCGGGCACACGGACGAGGGGAACCATCGTAGTCGTCTCGCTCCGCGAGACGGAATCTGTGGTCGTCTCGCTCCGCGAGACGGAATCCGCTCGCGGAGCGAGCGGACCACGAGGAACACTCGCCAGGAGCGTGCGGATCGTCTCCACGCTCCAGCCGGTGTGCTCCATGTCGAAGACGACAAAATCGGCCCCCGCCTCGGCAATGATCCGGGCGATCCCCGGCGTGTTGAATTCGAAGACAAACGTACCGACCGGCGTCTTCCCGGCGGCCAGCAGAGATTTGATCGTGTTAGGTCGCATGTTGTAGGACGGATTTTCAATCCGTCTCGTATTCGTAGCGGATTTTCAATCCGTCTGTCTTGGCAGCGCATCGTCCGGCTGTGAACGCCAGCATCGTACCGCGCAGTTTGCCAGCCGGCACGCGCGGAGCGACAATTCGGGCATGTCCTGGGTCCTCTATCTCTTCGGCAGCGGGCAGGCGCTCTTCCTGGGCGCGGCAATGGTTCTGGCGGCCGTCGCCCTGCTGCCGCGAATCAGCGGCTGGAAGAGTGCGGCGCTGGCGATGGTCGCCCGGCTGGGAGTGGTGCTCGCGATTCTATCGGCAGTTCCGCTGTCGTATTGGCTGTATGCCGCTGCGATTGGCGTGACGGTGGTGTGGCTGTGGCGCGAGCGAAGACGGGGTCGGGAGTCTTTGCCGAAATA
>JAKEHX010000339.1 GCA_022614795.1 Planctomycetaceae bacterium
CCGGTGACGACCATGCTCACCGTGCCGTCGGCCAGCATGACCTGGTCGCCGACCGCCAGTTCGCTCACCAGCGGCGCGTACGTGCTGGTCAACTCATCGGCCGCCAGGCTCTTCACGCCGCGAATGAAGCGAAACGTCGCACCCAGCTCGCAGTTGGTCGGCTCGGTGAAGAGTTCGCCCAAGCGCATCTTGGGGCCCGCCAGATCGACCAGCACGGCGACCGGCCGGCCTGCCTCCTCGGCAGCGGCCCGCGCGGCGGCGAGCTTTTGCTCGCGCTCTTCCATCGTGCCGTGGGCCGTGTTGATGCGAAAAACGCTGACGCCGGCCTGGATCAGCTTGACCAGCATTTCCACGGTGCCGCACGCCGGGCCGACCGTGGCGACGATCTTCGTGCGGGCCCGGGCAGGCGAAGGAGTGGAGCTCATGGTCGGGGTCAGTTGTCAGTTGTCAGTTGTTAGTTGTCGGTTGTCGGTTGCGAAAACCCGACTGACAACGGACCACTGACCACTGACATGCGAGGGTTATACTGAGACCGTTGTACGCGAGGGGTGCGGACGTAGCGAGCGGGGTCGGGAGTCTTTTTCGACGAACGTCGTTCCAACATGGAAGAGCCAGGCCCGAAAAGGACTCCCGACCCCCTTCGCCCGCGGCACGGCGGCCTGCGCGGATTCGTGCTCTGGACTCTCGCCGGTCTGGCGATTGGCGCGATTGGCTCGCTCGTTGTTCTTCGTATCATTAACCACGATCCGACGCCGCGCATGACGCCCGAGGTGTTCTATGCCGCTCTCGAGCGGTGGAAGGCCAGCGCCCCGCCTGACTACGACATCGAAATCCAGGTTGCCGGCCCGCAGGCAGCCGTCTATCGCGTCCAGGTCCGCGGCGGCCAGCCCACCGCTGCCTGGCGAAACGGCCAGCCGCTGGCGCAGCACCGCACCTTCGGCACGTGGAGCGTCCCGGGCATGTTCAGCACGATGGCCCGCGACGTGGATGTAGTCGAGCGGCGTGCGGAAGGGCGCGCCAAACCGGGCGAAGTCGAGCTGATTCTCAAAGCCCAGTTCGATCCGCAGTACAGCTTTCCGCGGCGTTACCAGCGGATCGAATGGGGCTCGCGCCGCGGCAGCGACGCGGTGGCGGTGACGTGGGAGGTGACGGAGTTCAGAGTGAGTGGTGAGTAGTGAGTGGTGTGAGTGGTGAGTGGTGGGAGGCTGCTGACGAGCTATGACGGAGTTTCGGGTAGTGAGCGGCGACTGATGAATTTCGAACTTCGTACTGAGTACTTGGTACTGAGTACGGAGTAGGGAGAATCCAGAAAGCCCGCGGCTCGGCAGGAGCCTCGCCCTCCCGCCACCCGCCTCCACCATTCACCACTCACCTACTCACCACTCACTCTCACGGACTAAAAATAGGCAAATAATTATTCGGCATCTGCAAGATGATGCACGCCATCGCCGTGCCGAATTCGGCGCAGACCTCGGAATCCGCGTACGAGCCGTCGCTGCTCTGGCGGGCCAGGAGCGTGTCGCGGATCGCCGGGTACCACTGCTGCCAGTAGTCGCCGCCGGCGTGCCACATCGCCTGCACGGCGTAGTAGTGGCCGTAGAAGAAATAGCCCGTGTTGCTCGAGCCCTTGCCGGGGACGTACTTCATCAGCCATTTCAGGGCCTTCTCGACCGGCTCGCCGTCGTAGATGCCGGCGCTATACAGCGACACGACGCCGGCCGCCGTAAGCGGAAACGTGCTATGCGAGCCCGAGCTGATCTGATAACGGAAGCCGCCGTCGGCGTTCTGGCTCTTCTGGACGTAGTCGATGCACTTCTCGCGGACTTCTTCGGGCACGTGGATGCCCGCGTCGCGGGCGGCCCGCAGCCCCATGATGTTGCAGATCGTGATCGAGAGGTCCGCGTCGCTCTTTTGCGGCGAATAGCGCCAGCCGCCGGCGTCGTTCTGGCACTGGCAGGTGAGTTTCACGGCCGCGCGGAGCTTGTCGCCGACGGTCGAGTCGATGTCCCCCCGGTCCGACATGCCATAGACCTCGGAGAGGAACAGCGTGGCAAAGCCATGGCCGTACATGTTGTCCTGGCCAAAGTTCGGCTGCGAGATGTAGCCGGTTTCCTGGACACATTTGGTGATGAACTTGACGCAGCGATCGATCTGCTTGCCAAACGGGCCCTGGCCGGGCGGGCTGCCGCTGCACATGAAGGCCAGGCCGGCGAGGCTCGACACAGCGACGCCCCCCTGGTACCCGCTGTGGCCAAACGCCCCTTCGTTGGCCCCCGAGAGCATCTGCCGTTTGCCCAGCCAGGTCAGCCCGCGGTCGATCGCCTCCTGGGTCTTGGGCGTGATCATGTCGGCGCTGCGGCTGGAATCGGTGTTGAGTTCCTGGCCGCGTGCCCGCAGCGCCGCCGATCCCAACGCCGCGGTTGCCCAGGCCAAAGCCGTTCTGCGGGAAATGGTGTTCATAGCAAAGCGCTCAAGTCAGCGGGGCCAACCAGCCCATTCTCACGACCGGCAGCCCGGAAAGCTACTCCATTTTACATGGCAAGGCGCTCCAGGTGATGTTGCGTTTCGCTCGCTTGGCGATACGCTAAGGGCATTGAGGATTGTCATGGAATCTAAAACGCGCGGAGCGCCTTGTCATGAGGACCAAACCGAGCGATCGGCTGACGCTGCGGGATCGTTTGTCGCGGCTGACGTTTCTCGAGGCCTGCAAGCTGCTAGGGGAGGATGGCAAACGGCTGATTAAAGCCGGTAGCGCCTATCAGGTGAGGCTGCCTGAGGACGTGTACCTGGGGGACGACCTGTTCAGGGTCAATCTGGGCTGCGACAACGTTGGCCGGCCGATTGTCGCCACGATCACGCTAATGGCCGAGGCCCGCCAGCGGCTGAACACCAACTGCACGCACTGCGGCGGCAACTGCGTGCACGTGGGGGCGGCGCTCTCGCTCGCGCTGGAAGAAAAGACGGCACTGGGCCTGGCGGCTGCCCCGCCTGAGCCGCGGACGCCCGTCGAAAGCCTGTCCGAGGACGAACTTGTCCGCCGGGCGCTCGATGAACGGGCGGAGCGGGCCAAAACCGAGAAGCTCAAGATCAAAACGTCGGACGCCGACCAGCCCTGGGCCGACTATTCTGTCACCAGCCCGGTGAGCGGCAAGACCTATCGGGTGGCCCTCCGCGGTGTGGCACGCGGTGAGTCATATTGCTCTTGCCCCGACTTTCGCACGAACACCCTGGGAACTTGCAAGCACGTCATGAGCGTGCTGGCCAAAGTCAAGCGCCGCTTCGAACCGCGGCAGCTCCGCCGGCCCTATAAACCCCGACAAATCGCCGTTTATGTGAACTATCTCGGCGAGCCGACGCTGCGGATGCAAGCACCGGAGCGGCTTGATGACGATGCAGCGCGGCTGGTGACGCCGCTGCGCGATCGGCCGATCGACGATCTCTCGCGCCTGCTCAAGGCGATCAACAGGCTTCAGCAACTCGGTCACGAGGTAGCAATCTACCCCGACGCCGAGCAATTCATCCAGCAGCGGCTCTTCCAGCAGCGGATGTGCGATTTCGTGGCCGAAATCCGCCGCGATCCGGCGAATCACCCGCTCCGCGAGTCGCTGCTGAAGACCAGGCTGCTGCCCTATCAGCTCGACGGGGTGGCGTTCGCCGCGGGCGCCGGCCGAGCAGTCCTGGCTGACGACATGGGTTTGGGGAAGACGATCCAGGGCGTCGGCGTGGCGGAGCTGCTTGCCCGCCAGGCCGATATCCGCAAAGTGCTCGTGGTTTGCCCGGCGTCGCTCAAGTCACAGTGGCGGGGCGAGATCGAGCGGTTCTGCGATCGCGGCGTGCAGCTCATCCTCGGAGCCGGGGCCGATCGCGGCGGCCAATACACCCAGGACTCGTTCTACACCATCTGCAACTACGAGCAGGTGCTGCGTGACATCGATCACATCGAACGGGCCCGCTGGGACCTGATCGTGCTCGATGAGGGGCAGCGCATCAAGAACTGGGAAGCCAAGACCAGCCGCGTGATCAAGGGGTTGCGTTCGCCGTTTGCCCTCGTCTTGTCGGGCACTCCGTTGGAGAACCGGCTTGATGAGCTCTACTCCGTGGTGCAGTTCATCGACGATCGGCGGCTCGGTCCTGGCTTCCGCTTCTTCAACAGGCACCGCGTGGTCGATGAGAAGGGGAAAGTGCTGGGGTACAAGAATCTGACTCAGCTCCGCGAGAACCTGCGTCCCGTGCTCTTGCGGCGCACTCGCGACAGCGTCAAGCTCGAACTTCCACCCCGAACGATCGAATACGTCCGCATTCCGCCGACGGAGGAACAGCTTGAGCTGCACAGTACCAATATGCGCGTCGTGGCCAGCGTCGTCCGCAAGGCTTTCATCTCCGAAATGGACCTCTTGCGGCTGCGGCAGGCGCTACTTATGTGCCGGATGGCGGCCGACAGCAGCCTGCTCGTTACCAAGCAGCCGCCGGGCGCTTCGAGCAAACTGGCCCGGCTCGAAGAGCTGCTGGACCAGCTCTTTGCCGAGGAGGGGCGCAAAGTCGTTCTGTTCAGCGAGTGGACCAGCATGCTCGATCTTGTCGAGCCGCTGCTAAAAAAACGCAAGCTGCCGTTCGTGCGGCTGGACGGCAGCGTGCCGCAGAAAGAGCGCCCGGCGCTCGTCGAGGAATTTCAGACCAATCCTGATTGCAAGCTATTCCTCACGACTAACGCCGGTTCGACCGGGCTCAACCTCCAGGCGGCCAACACCGTGATCAACGTCGATCTGCCCTGGAATCCGGCAGTGCTTGAGCAACGGATCGCCCGGGCTCATCGCATGGGCCAGACCCAGCCGGTGCAGGTGTTCGTGCTGGTGACCGAGCAAACCATTGAGGAGAACTTGCTGGCCACGTTGTCTGCCAAGCGCGACTTGGCTTTGGCCGCGCTCGATCCCGAGGCCGCCGACGACTCGGTCGAGATGATCAGCGGCATGGATCAACTCAAGCAGCGATTGGAAATCCTGTTAGGGGCCAAAGCCGAGGCGCCGCTCGACGTGTCGCAACAGCAGGCGCTCGAAGGCGAGATTGGCGAGCGAGCCGCTGCCCACAAAGAGCGCGTCGCCGCCGCGGGAGGCGAAATGCTCGGGGCGGCGTTCAAGTTTCTCGGCGAACTCGTCGCCAGTCAGGCCCAAAAGCCCGCCGAGCCTGCGGTCGCCGCCGACTTGCGAAATCGCCTTGCCGAATGCGTCGAGGAAGACGGCGCTGGCCGGCAGCGGCTGACGGTCACACTGCCTGATCGGGCGGCGCTCAATCATTTGGCCGATGCGCTGGCGCAGCTCTTGGCCGTGGGGAAATAGATTCGCAGGGCAATCGTCTCGGTTGTCCTGGACAAGCGAGACTGCTTGTCCTACGACATTCTCGCCTGTCCGAGCACCTTGCGCAGAGCCGTCATGCCTATTTCGCCCAGTTGCAGTGGCGGCACTTGCCAGAGCTGCGGATTGAGCAGCTCCAGCGACACGCAGCCGCGATAGTCGATCTGGCGCAGGCGGTCGACAATTGCGGCGAGGTTGATATCGCCGTCGCCGGGCAAGATGCGGGCGGCGCCAGTGGCCAGCTCGCGCGGGGTGTCGGCCAGGTCGCAAAGCTGCACGTGAAACAGGTTTTGTGCCGTCAGGCAGCCCAGGTCCTCCGTCTTGCTCGGGCCTACGTGGAAGTGAAAGGCATCGAGGCACAGGCCCAGATGCGGGCTGCCCACATTGGCCACCAGGGCCGCGGCTGTCTGGAGATTGTTGCCAAAGCTGCTGTCGGCTTGAAACTCCAATGCCGCTCGCAACCAGCGGCGGCCGGCCTCCTGGGCCAGCTTCGTCAGCGACACTTGCACCCGCTCGATCGTCTGCTGCGAGAGCGGCGGGGGCACATCGCAAGACACGACGAGCGTGCCAATGCCCAATTCGTTGCACAGGTCCAAGCGGCGGGCGAGCAGCTCCCAGGCTTCGCGGCGGGCCTCGCCCTGGCTGGCGACCAGGCCCCCCTGAAAACTGGCCACTGGCAACTCTACACCCGTTTTATCGAGCCAAAACTCCACGTCCTTGACCGTGTGCGACTTCAGGTAGTCTTCCAGCTTCGTCATCCACACTTCGACGCTGCGGCATTGCCCGGCTGCGAAATCCTCCAGGTCGCGGTCGAACGACGAGTTGAGGCAGCAGACCTGGCTGAGCGTGGGGATCATGGGAATGACGAATGTCGAAATCTGAATGACGATAGGATCCCGAAAATCAAAATCCGCATGGCGAACCATTCGTCATTCTAGGTTCGTCATTCCTTCGTCATTTGACTTTCGACATTCGGCATTCAACCAATCCGCTCCCGCAGCGCCGCGAGCAGTTCCGTTTCGTGAATTCGCTCTTGCTTCAGCGAATCGCGGTCGCGAACGGTCACCGTGCCGTCGGTCAGGGTCTGCCCGTCGATCGTCAGGCAAAACGGCGTGCCCGCTTCGTCCTGGCGGCGATATCGCCGGCCCACCGCTCCCTTCTCGTCGTAGAACGTGGTCATGTGCGGCTTCAGCGCGCGGTAAATCCGCTGGGCAATCTCCGGCATGCCGTCTTTCTTGACGAGCGGGAAGACCGCCGCTTTGATCGGCGCGATCCGCGGATGGAACCGCATCACAACGCGGGTCTGCATCTCGCCCTTCTCGTCGGGGGCCTGGTCTTCGTGATAGGCCTCGCAGAGAAAGGCCAGCGCGCCGCGATCGGCGCCGGCTGACGGCTCGATCACGTGCGGGATGAACCGCTCGTTGGTCAGGTCGTCGCGATACGACAGGTCCTTGCCCGAGCCCTTCCATTTGGGCTTGCCGTCTTCGCCCAGTTCGACGACCAGCTGCCCATCTTTGGCAACGAGTTTTCCTTCCATGTGGCTGCGCAGATCGAAATCGCCGCGGTGAGCGATGCCTTCCAGCTCGCCGAACTCGCCGGGGGACAGGAAGGGAAACGCATACTCGATGTCGCTCGTGCCGCAGGAATAGTGCGACAGCTCGTCCTTGTCGTGCTCTCGCAGCCGCAATCGCTCGCCCGCCAGGCCCAAGTCGGTGTACCACTTCATCCGCCGGTCGCGCCAATACTGATACCACTGGGGCGAGCTCTTGGGATGGCAGAAGAACTCGATCTCCATCTGCTCGAACTCGCGCGAGCGAAACGTGAAATTTCGCGGTGTGATCTCGTTGCGAAAACTTTTGCCCATTTGGGCGATTCCGAACGGCACTCGGACGCGAGTGCTGTCGCAGACGTTCTTGAAGTTGACGAAGATGCCCTGTGCGGTTTCAGGCCGGAGAAAGCACTTGTTGCTTTCGTCCTGAAGGGCGCCGGCATACGTTTCAAACATCAAGTTGAAATCTCGCGGTTCCGTCAGGTCTCCACCGCAGTTTGGGCAAGGTGTTTGAAGCCCCGTGGCAGCCTTTTGCTCTGTGGCCAAATACCGCAGCAGGGTTGGAACTGAAAGTTCCAGGAGCGGATTGTTCTGGAGATCCTCGGCAAGCCACGAGAGGGTAACTTCTGGGTTTCTCACGACTGCCAAGCCCGGCGCGAGTTTTTTCCCCTTTTGCTTGGCCCATTGCAGCGTGCGCAGGCTGTTGAATTTCAGTCGATCGTCCCAGGCCGTCAGCTCCATCGTTTCCGCGAAGGACTTAACCCAATCCGCCTC
>JAKEHX010000340.1 GCA_022614795.1 Planctomycetaceae bacterium
ATAGGTTCCGCCGCCGTCCTCATCGTGCAGGTCGAAGGCCAATTGCGACGCGCCGCACCAGCCGACAGCCCAGGCGCCGCGCTGGTCGGTTGGTTCTTCGCGGGTGAGGACTTCGGAGAGCATGAGCGTATTGGAAAGCCCGTCCAGGCGGACGCGGGCATCGGTCTGGCGCTCGTGCGACGTGAGCACGCCTGGAAAGCGCGCCTGGTACTCCACGTGATAAGGGCTGACGAACGCGGCGTAATTCCCCTTCGCCAGGCGGCGATTGTTCGAATGCGCCGGGTGCTGAAAGAAGAGACCGCGGCTGGAGGCGCTGGGACAAAGCAGCATCTCGAGCTGGACGGCCTGCGGATCGGTCGCCGGCTGGGCCATCACGCTCGCGCCGAAGTTGAACTGCGAATGCAGCGGCTGCTGCTCGGCGTAAGGGAGAATCAGCACGATCCAGCTCATCATCGTGCCGGATTTGGAATCGTAGTCCCCCAGGCTCGTGTCCACGATGCCCGACGCCGGAAAACATTGCAGCGTGTCGAGATAATTGTGGATCGCAATCGCGTGCTGATGCAAATTGTTCATGCACTTGGTCCGGCGAGCCGCCTCACGGGCAGCCTGGACCGCCGGCAACAGCAGCGAAACCAGAACGCCGATGATGGCAATGACGACCAACAATTCCACGAGCGTGAACCCGCCGATTGGCCGTGGAGATTGCGCTCGATGCCGAGTGGCGCGCAACATAGAACGAGCCTCTAGCGATCAGAAGAATATGAAGACAAGTTGATGCCTCCCGTGGATGGCCTCGTGGCCCCACAGCCCGAGGCTCAAGCTAGTTGAATTCATCGAACGGAAAAATGCAATCAAATGGGCGAAAAACGCACCCATTCTGCCGGCCGCAGGGTTGCCGTGTGCCGCGGAGTTCGATTGCAACGATCTTGCCCCCGGACCCCTACGGCGCCGGCCCGGCCCGCAAGAATTGCTTTAGCTCGGCCTCCAGCCTTTCCACGTGTGTACTGTTTGGCTGAAGTTGTTTCAGCCTTTGGACGAGCGGCAAAGCGTCGCGCGGACGGCCTGTGTCTTTGAAATAGATCGCCAGGGCATACATGAAGATCGGGTCTCGCGGCTCAAGGCGATGCGCTGCCTCGAACGAACGCCCGGCCTCCTTGTGCCAGCCTTGGAGGTGCCGCAGGAATCCCAATTGCCTTTGCAAGCCGGCGTTATCGGGCAACAAGAGCGCGTCCCGCTCAAGCAGGCTCAACTCGGCATCACGCAGCCGATTGGCCTCGTCCTCGAGGGGTCCCGCCTGGGCCAAGAGCTCCTGCGCCGCTTCGACGTTGCGCGCTTGAGCGAATTGCTGAACCTGCTGGATGATTTCAGTTCTTCGCCGATCGAGCAGGTCCGACAGATTCGCCCGCGGCCCCACCGATTGCGGTTCCACGCGCATGGCGGTCCGATAGGCAGACTCGGCCTCCTCCGTTTTACGCAAGTATTCATGCAGCACACCCTGGACCAGGTGTCCTCCGGCCCGGTCGTTATCGACGGCCCCGGCAGCGAAGGCCTCGTCCACCGCCTTTTGCATAGCCTGCCGCTCCGGGCCGCGGAAATCGCCCGTCGGCAAGCGGGCCATGCTGCGAGCCGCCTCGATGCGCACGATCCGCCGCTCGTCGGCGAGCGACTTGGTGATCGCCCGGAACAGGAACTGCGGATCGTCCGACTGGAGGCTGGTCACCGCGGCAGCGCGAACGGTCGCATCGCGGTCGTCCAGCGACTCGCCCAAAGCGGCAAAAGCACTGGAGTCGCTCGCCGCATAAGCCGCCAACTCTGTTGCCGCGGTCGCCCGCGCAATGGCCGGCATGTCACGGTTCTTCAGTAGCGCCGTCAGCTTCTGGGGCGCATCGCCCGCGTGCTCACGTGCCGTGGCCAGCGCCTCGGTGAAATGGGGCTCGCGCTTCCGCTGTTTGCCGTACCACTTGTCGTATGTCGCATCCGCCCACCGATCCACGCGTGCCAGATGGGCCTTGATCTCTACGTCCCCCCGCGCCGCCAGCCGCAACCAATCGGCATACTCAGCATTCTTCAAATCGGCCCGCGCCAAAACCTGGCTCCCAGCCCCTGGCTCCTGGCTCGCTCCGGCTCCCTCTCCCGGCAGTCGCTCGTCCCGCAAATGGCATCCGGTGCAAGCATTCGGCGTTCCGAACTGCACGCTCAGGTCGGGCCGCGGGACGCGAAAGCTGTGGTCCCGCCGGGGATCGACCGCCATGTAGGTCGTCTGCGGCATGTGGCAATTGACGCACAGGGCGCCGGGCTTGCCGTCCGCGTGGCGATGGTGGATCGCCCCATCGTATTTGCCCGGCGAATGCTGGTGGCACTCTGTGCAGACCTTGTTCCCCTCGTGCTTGAGCCGGGCGGTATGCGGGTCGTGGCAGTCGGTGCACTTGATCCCCTTGTGATACATCTTGCTTTGCACGAACGAGCCGTATTCGTAAACCTCGTCGAGGATTTGACCGTCGGCGTGATAACTGGTGCTTGTGAGCAGCTCATTCGAGAAATAGTCGTGATAGTTGCAGCCGGCCGTGTAGCCGCCGCTGATGATCCGCCGCCGCGAATGGCACGGAGCACAGGCCTGGATTTGTCCCTGCGTGGCGGCGAAGGTTGTCCCTTGCCCCTTGAGCGACGCCAGCGCGTAACCCCGCTTGCGGTCCCAAAACGGCGACGGCGCCTTGGCCAGCCGCACGTGCAGGCTCCCCGGCCCGTGACACGCCTCGCAGCTAACGTCGATCTCGGACCAGGTCGTGTGATAGGTGAGCGTGGCGACGTCGAAGTTCTTTTGCAGATTCGTCGAGTGGCAGTCGGCGCACATGTTGTTCCACCGCTGGGCGATGCCGGTCCAGTGCAGATCGTCGCTCGGATCGAGCTTCTCGCGCACATCCGGCGGATCGAGATGGAACCAGCGCTTCGCCTTCGTATCCCACGACACGCGGAGGACTTGCAGCCGGGCGACTTCGCTCGCGGGCATGTCCGCCGGGCGGTCGAATTCGACCATGTATTGCTGGAGCGGATCGACGCCGAAGACGTACTTGATCTCGAAGTCGGCGAGCTGGCCGTCGGGCCCTTCGGTATTGATGAAGAACTTGCCGTCCCGCTTGAACATCCGCGACGTAACGCCGTAGTGGTCGAGCGTCGCGCCGCTGAAATCCCCGAGCACCGATTGATCCGTCGCCACATCCATCGCCAGGTCGTGGTGCGAGCCGGTCCAATCCGCGTGCTCTGGGGCGTGGCACTCGATGCACGACCGGCGGCCGACGTACGTGGCCTGGGCGTCCTCGGGCAGGCCGTAATACCAATCGGCCCATACGCCGGCTGCGGCGAGCATCGACAGGATCGTAAGGATCGCCGCGATTTGCAGGCGGCGGCGGAGCTCCCGCGGCTGGGCTTCCGTTGATTGCGATGGAGGCGCGAGTTCCATTGGGCGACGTTTTTGTTTCATAACAGTCGCCTACGGCAATACCAGAATCGTCGCCGTCAAATCCGAGGCAAATGCCAGGATGTCCGCGGCGCGCGCACGCAACAGTGTCACGACGGCAGAAGTCGGATTGTTGCCAATCCGCAACCAGATGACTTTGGGCGGATGCCCATATACGAGAGAACGATAGAGAAAATCGGAATCCTTGGAAACGACCATCAGACGATGCAGCTTGGCAAATTCCCAAATGTCCTCGTCAGCCGAAGCGGCCAAGCCCACGTCGCGAACGTGCTGGCTTCCCGGAAATTCTGCCGCTAATAGCCTTGTGAGTCGATGCGACAGGTTCTGGTCAAATAGCAGACTCATGATCGCAGCCGGCGCTCACGATCGGCGGCGTAGGCGAGGCAGGCCCGGATATCTTCAGCTGTTAGGTCCGGAAAATCTGCCAGCAATTCATCCATGCTCATCCCTCCCGCCAAATACTCCAGGACATCTTGCACCGTAATGCGCAAGCCGCGAATACAAGGTTGGCCACTCCGCTTTCCCGGCTCAATGGTGATGATTTGCGAATAGTCCATGCTGATAACGTACCCACAATCGCGGGAACGGTCAAATGACGATAATCGAGGCGCCTTCACTCCACGAAGACCACCGCCTCGATTAGCCCGTCGTCGCACAGTTTCTCGCGGCGGCCATCCTTGCCGAGCGTGAAGATTGCCGACCCGTTGCTGAAGATGATGTCGCCGCTGGCCGCCAGATCATAAGACAGCACATTTTTTCCGATTTCGCGAGCGGGCTTGTCCGGCTCCTTGACCAGCAGGCGGCCTTGGGACAGATAGGCGACAGTGGAAGCCATGTTTGCAAGATAATGGGACTTGCCGATGGGCGAAAGGCAGCGACTACTCCGCGGCTGGTGTGCGCCGGGCTATACTGCCGTCATTCAACTCTAGCTCGGCAAGGAGCGCCCGATGTCGGCTGTCGCCACGGAACATGTGCTGGTTGTCCCTACGCCCGTATTTCACGCTCTGGGCCATTTTCAGGGTTTTTGCGGCGACACCGGCCGCTATTTGAGGGGCCTGCTCGACCCGCGGCACACGAGCTATCGCCCGCGAGCCGCCATGGAGCAGGACCCGACATTCAAACAGCTCATTCCCTACGTCATTTTCCGCCACCGCGACGCGGCTGGCGGCGTGAGCCTGTTTCAATACACCCGCGGCAAGGGGCAAGGCGAGGCCCGGCTGCACGCCAAGCGAAGCATCGGCATCGGCGGACACATCTCAGCCGACGACGCCAGCGCGACCAGCGCCTATGACGAAGGGATGCGGCGCGAACTGGCGGAGGAGGTGCTCATCGATACGCCGTACAAGTCGCACCTTGCCGGCCTGATCAACGACGACGAAACCGAGGTGGGCAAGGTCCACCTGGGGGTCGTCCATTTGCTCGACGTCGAGCGCCCGACCGTCAAGCCGCGGGAAGACGAAATCATAGACGCAGGCTTTCGGCCGGTGAGCGAACTGCTGTCCGACCTGTCGCGGTTCGAGACCTGGTCGCAGATATGTTTGCGGGCCTTGTTCGCGTAGGGTGTATGAGCACAGCGAAATACACCATGCGATTCCATAGCACGTTCGACGCCTCAATCCCGGTGCATTTCGTTGCACTCATGCACCCTACCATTCAGTCCCTCCCATGTCCCACACCCATCACATCGACCGTCGCAGCATGATTGCCGGGCTCGCCGCCGCCGGGACCGCTGCCGCCGTGTCGCACAGCCAAGCCGCGGAACAACCCGACGATCCGACGTGGAAAGTCACCAAGGGGCGGATCAACCAGTCGGTCGTACACTGGTGCTTCAAGCCCATGCCGGTCGAGGACCTGGCCCGCGGAGCCGCCGCGATTGGTCTTAAGTCCGTTGAGCTTGTTGCCGCCAGCGACTGGCCAGTCCTCAAGCAGCACGGCCTGACATGCGCCATCGCCAGTAGCCACGGCTTCGTCAAAGGCTGGAACGACAAGGCCAACTGGGACTTCTGCGCCGAAAAAATCACGGCTGCCGTCAGTGCGGCGGCTGAATTCGGCTGCCCCAGCGTCATCACGTTCTCAGGCATGCGGGGCGAATTGCCTGCCGGAGCGGAAGGGGACGAAATCGGCAAGCGGAACTTCATTGAGGGAATCAAGCGCGTCCTGCCACTGGCCGAGCAGAAAAAAGTGACGCTGGCCCTGGAGATGCTCAACTCGCGCGTCGATGTCGAGATGAAAGGGCATCCCGGCTATCAGTGCGACTCGATCGAGTGGGCCGTCGATGTCGTTGACCGCGTCGGCTCCGACCGGCTGAAGATTCTATTCGACATTTATCACGTACAGATCATGCAGGGGGACGTGATTACGCGGCTCAAGCAATTCAAGGACTACATTGCCCACATCCACACCGCGGGCAACCCGGGCCGCAATGAAATCGACGACACGCAGGAGATCAACTACCCCGGCATCATGCGGGCCGTCGCCGAGATCGGCTACAAGGGCTTCGTCGGGCAGGAATTCATTCCGACTTGGAAGGATCCAATCGCCGCGCTGCGCCACGCGGCCAAGGTGTGCGATGTGTAGGGTGCATGAGTAAAACGACATGCACCATGCGCGTGGTGCATTTCGCTGCGCTCATGCACCCTACTCCAGCGGCGGCAGCACGTCCGGCTCGATCTGGTAGCCATCGGCCAGAGCGTTCGTCTGGTTGAATAGCCCCGCAATCGCCAGGATTTCGCCGAGGGTCTCGCCATCGACGCCCAGCTTCTTCAGGGCCGCCGTGTGGGAGTTGACGCAATACGCACAGCCGTTGGTGGCCGACACCGCCAGGGCAATCGTTTCGCGGGTCTTGGCGTCGAGCTTGCTCTGTCGCCCAGCCGCTTCGGGGTGCATCAGGGCCTTCAGCTGCCGCCAGACCAACTCAAGCTGATCGGGATGCGTGGCCAGCGCCCGCCAGAAGTTCGGCACGAAGTCGATGTTCTTAGTCCGCTTAATATCGTCGAAAATCTCGCGGACCTTGCCTCCGGCCCCCTGCTCATCGACCAGGCGAACCGTTGCTTGACGCACTGTATTCATTTCACTCGCTCCCTAGCCCTAGTCCCCGGCTCTAGCCCGACCTAGTGCAGCACCGGGCAAACATCAAACCACTCCCGCCCCTGGGCCTTCATCCACGCGTCGCTGCTCGCCGGGCCCCAGTCGCCGATTGGATAAGTCTCCAGCGGCGGAGCGGCGGGACTTTGCCAGGCGGCCAGAATCGGATCGATGATGCTCCAGGCCACCTCAACCTCATCGCTGCGGGCAAACAGGCTCGCGTCACCGTTCATCGCGTCCAAGAGGAGCCGCTGGTACGAGTCGGGCATCACCCCCGTGAACTCGCGAGCAAAGCTGAAGTCCAAATCGGTTGACCGCAGCTTCATCCCCGCGTCGGGCACCTTCGTCTGAAAATGGAGCTGAATGCCCTCGGCCGGCTGAATCTGGATTACGAGCTTGTTGGCGTCCATGTGCGTTCGCGGCCCATCGCGGAACATCATGATCGGCGGCTCGCGGTATTGAATGACGATCTGCGAAGTGCGGCAGCTCATTGCCTTGCCCGACCGCAGGTAGAACGGCACCCCCTGCCACCGCCAGTTGTCGATGTGCAGCTTCAGGGCGGCAAACGTCGCGGTCTGGCTATCCGGCGGCACTCCCTCGGCCTGGCGATAGCCCTCGTACTGGCCGCGGACCGTGTCGCGGGCGAAATCGCCCCCGGTCATCTGCTTGATCGTCCGCAACACCTTGACTTTCTCGTCGCGGATGAAGTCGGCCGAAAAACGGGCCGGCGCCTCCATCGCCGTAATCATCAACAGTTGCAGGAGGTGGTTCTGGAACATGTCGCGCAGCACGCCCGAATGGTCGTAGTAGCCCGCGCGACGTCCGACATCGACCTCTTCGGCCACGGTGATCTGCACGTGGTCGATGTAACGGCGGTTCCACAGCGGTTCGAAGATCGAGTTGGCGAACCGCAGGACCAGCATGTTCTGCACCGTCTCTTTGCCGAGGTAGTGGTCGATGCGATAGACCTGCTTTTCAGCAAAGACCTGGTGCGTTGCCCGATTCAGCTCCTGGGCCGAGCGGAGGTCCGTGCCAAAGGGCTTCTCAATCACGACCCGCCGCACGCCGCGCGACTCATCGGCCAGGCCCGAAGCGCCGAGATTCGCGATCGCTGCCGTATAGAGCGCGGGAGACGTCGATAGGTAATAGATCCGCGTGGCTCCTGGTCCCCCCTCAAGTGCGTCGAGCTGCTGGCTCAACGCTTGAAAATGGTCCAGCTTGTCGATGTCGCCAGGCTGGTAGAACACGCTGGACGCAAACTTCTGCCAGCTTGCGGCGTCGAATTCCTTGCCGGCGAACTTTTGCGTCGTAGCGGTCAGCTCCTGCCGCCAGGCATCCTGCGTGAATTTGGTTCGCGAAACGCCGACGACCCGCGTGTCCTTCGGCAGCCGGCCCTTTTGATGGAGCAGATAGAGGGCGGGAATGAGCTTGCGGCTGGTGAGGTCGCCGGAGGCGCCGAAGATCACGACCGTGTGAGCCACTGCCAGCCTCCTGCCACTCAAAAACGCATCGAGGTAAACCCGCCGTCCACGTAAATATCCTCGCCGGTCATAAACGACCCGGCCTTGCGCGACAGCAAAAGCAGGGCCGCGCCGACCAGCTCGTGCGGTTCGCCGAAGCGGGCCATCGGTGTGCCGCGCATGATGTTGGCGACGCGCTCCTGGTCGAGAATCTTGCGGTTCTGCTCCGCTGGGAAAAAGCCCGGGCAGAGGACGTTCACGCGCACGTTTTTCGGAGCGAACTCACGCGCCAGGTTCTTCGTCAGACTGACGACCGCCGCCTTAGCCGCCGAATAAGCAAATACTCGCGACAGCGGCAGATGAGCCGTTACGCTGCCGATGTTCAAGATCGACCCGCCGGCGGTCTGGGCCGCCATGTAGGGGGCGAAAACCTGGCAGCCCAGATGCGTGGCAGTGAGCTGGCTGTCGATGACCTTGTGCCAGTCCTCGTCGGTGATTTGCGCGTAAGGAACGGCGGAGTTGGTGCCGGCACAATTGACGAGCATATCGACCTGGCCGAACTGGGCCAGCGTGCCGTCGAGCAGCGCCTGCACGGATGCTCGCTTGTCGGCCTCCACCGGCAAAAAGACGGCCGCCCCGCCGTGAGCCTCGATGTTCTTCACGCGCTCCTGGCCGCGCTCTTTCGAGCGGCCGGCGACGACAACTTTGGCCCCGGCCTGGCCAATTCCCTCGGCCAGTGCCCCGCCCAGCACACCCGTGCCGCCGATGACGACGGCCACCTGGCCGCCCAATCCGAAGAGTTGCTGCAAATAGTCAGCACTGCTTGACATATGTCACGCCTTCGGAGCCTTGCGCAGCTCCAGCCACTCGCTGTGAAATTTCTTATCGAGCGGCTTGTCGATCCGCTGGTAGGTGTGGGCCCCGAAGTAGTCGCGCTGGGCCTGAAGCAGGTTGGCCGGCAGCCGCTCGCGGCGGAAGGCATCGTAGTACGACAGGGCGCTGGTGAACTCGACCACCGGCAGACCCATTTGCGTGGCGATGACCACGACCTTGCGCCACGAATCTTGGGCTTTGGCCGTCGCCTCGGTGAAGTAGGGATCGAGCAGCAGGTTTTCGAGCTGCGGGTTCTTGTCGAAGGCTACCTTGATCCGCTCGAGAAACGCCGCCCGGATAATGCAGCCGCCGCGCCACAGGAGGGCGATGTCGCCATACTTGAGCGGCCACTGGTTCTCGGCCGCGGCGGCCTGAAGCTGCACGAAGCCCTGGGCGTAGCTGCAAATCTTGGAGGCGTAGAGGGC
>JAKEHX010000341.1 GCA_022614795.1 Planctomycetaceae bacterium
ACGCTCTGCCGCTGGCCCAGGCCAATGCCACCTCGCCGGTCGTGTTGAAACTGTCGAATACAACCGTCGGGGCGGCGCTTACCGCCGGGCTGACGCGGCTGGGCCTCGAGCACGTGCCGCTGGAGGGGCAGCTCGTCGTGCGGCTCATCGAGCCGGCCGAGATGAAGGTGCTCATCTATCCGCACAAGGACCTGACCGGCGGCGATGCGGCTGCGGCGACCGACCTGGCCGAGCTGATCCAGGCGGTCGTCGATCCGCCGTCGTGGACGCTGGGCGAAGCCGGCGCGACGATCGAGGTCGAAGACGCGCTCAAGATCAAGCAGCGGCGAGCCAACCACGCGCAGATCTTCTTGCTCTGCGAGAAGCTGCGGACGGCCCGCAAGCTCCCGTATGCGAGTAGCAAGTATCCGCCGGCCTTGTTTCAGCTCGATTCGCGCACCAGGCAGGCCACGGCCAGGCTGAGGACGCCTGTCTCGCTCAATCTCCACCAGCCGACGCCGCTGGTGAAGATTCTGAAGGAGCTGGAAGAGGCGGCGCTCCCTGCTGGTCCAGCCAATCGCTCGCCGCCACTGCGGATTCTCGTCGATTGGCGCGACATTGCCGCCGGCGGCTGGAATCCCGACGCCGAAGCGACGCTGGTCGTCGAGCAGGAATCGCTAGCTCTTGCTCTCCAGAAGCTCTTGGAGCCGATGGACCTGGCGTGGCGAGTCGTTGATGGCCAGACGATTCAAGTTGTCTCGCCCCTCACGCTTTCCAGCCGCTGCGAGCTGGAGCTGTTTCCCGTGGGCGACCTGACAAAGGGCGATCCGTCCGGCGAGAAACTGATCACCGACATTCGCGAGAGCTTGGGCCAATCGCTGTTTCGCGATCAAGGCGGGCCGTGCGAACTGCGCTTCGACGTTGCCTCCCAGTGCTTGGTGGCCTCGCTGCCGCAGCCGAAGCAGCAGGACCTGGAAGTCTTTCTGATGTCGCTCCGGCGTCTGCAATAGCACGCGTAAGAACGATTCAACGAGTCTCACTCTTCGCGCAAGGGGGCGTTGCCAAGCAGAATCGCGCTTGGCGGGATTCCGCAAAAAGATGGAATCAGCCACTACCTTTCTGCGCATTTCGTGTTGAATGACAGGTGCCTTGTGGTGGATGCAAATTGGGGCTGCATCGGTAGCTGCGGGGCGATGGTGGTTGCCCGCAGCATTCTGCCCTAAAGCGGAGCGGCTCGCGCTTCTCTCATGGAGAGCGACGAGACGCCGGTTCCCCAAGACGGAGCCGATTCTCGCGGCACAGCCGGCGATGACTGCTGGCATGAAGCTGCGCGCGGCGGAAGGCGGTTTCCGGAACATTTTTGAGCGAGAGGCACTTATGACGGTTCGTCCGATCGGTCGCGGTGCGCACCGCGGGTTTACGCTGGTGGAGCTGTTGGTGGTGATTGCCATCATCGGCGTCTTGGTGGCGCTCTTATTGCCCGCAGTACAAGCGGCCCGCGAAGCGGCCCGCCGGTCCAGTTGCTCGAACAAGCTCCGGCAACTCGCGATTGCTCTTCACAACCATCACGATACGTACCTCAAGTTTCCGCCCGGGGCCGAGGCGAACGTCCTTCCCAAACCAAATCCCACGAACACTCAGTCATTCATTCGCGGGACGAGTTGGATCGTGTATAGCCTGCCATTCTTTGAGCAGCAGCCGCTCTACGATCGCTATCGGTTTGACCTGGCCTACAACAGCGTGGAAAATGGCACGACGGTTGGTCCGGTGGCCGTGCCCACTCTGCACTGCCCGTCGGGTCCGGACGTGAAGCGATACCTGGATCCGAATGCGAACGTGACGACCAATCCTTCCACGCACTACTACGGCGTCATGGGCCCGGGCGGCAATTCGGACAACCACACGATCACTCATGGCGGCGCCACCTACACCTTCCGGCGAGGCGACGCCGCCAATAACGCTGCCTGGTCGTTTCACGGCATTCTCAGCCAGTATCGCGACGAGCCCGGCAGCATTAGCACAGGGCGCGTGGTCCGTATGGCCGAAATCACCGACGGAACGACGAATACGCTGATGCTCGGCGAGATTTCCAGGGACAGGCCCCCAAGCTTCACTTGTTCTGCCAATTTCCAGTACCGAAGTTGGATCCGTGGCAACAACAGTGGCAGCGGCACGACCAAGAACGTCAAGTTCCCGATCAACTCCACCTATTACAACTGCTCCGACAACTTCAACGACATCAGCTTCATGAGCCACCACCCCGGCGGCGCTCAGTTCGCGCTGGGCGATGCCTCGGTCCGGTTCGTTCCGCAGACGATTGACCTGGTTGTCTATCAGTTATCGGCCAGCATGGGCGGGGGCGAGAACGTCTCCCTCCAGCAATGACGTTGTCCTTTGCCAGCGCCCGCCAGGCTATCGGTGGGCCTCTTGACTACCCTGTGCACTTCGTTTCACCGTCCCGATTGAGAAGGAAGGTTTCAAGAATGCCTCGTTCCGCTCGCAGCACCGCAGGTTCAATCGCGCTCGTTTTCCTCTGCGGCCTCGCCATCGGCTGCGGCGGCAACAGCGGGGGCCGCGTTTCCGGTAAAGTCACATTCAAAGGCCAACCCGTCCCGGCCGGCAAGGTGTACATCACTCCCGACTCGTCCCAAGGCAATAGCGGGCAGACCGGGTTCGCCGATATCAAGGACGGCGCCTATGACACGGCAGCGCCCGGCGGCCAAGGCGCCGTCACGGGCCCCGTGGTGATCAAAGTCGACGGGACCAGCCCCACGCCCCCTCCAGGCGCTGCGCCCGATGTAACCTCCACGCTGCTCTTTTCCGGCTACGAACTGAAGGCTGAACTATCGGGCTCGGCCACCGTCCAAGACATCGATGTCCCTGCCGATGTCGCGAAAGGCTCGCCCCAGCAACCCGCGCGAGCGGTCGTTGTTCCGTAGCCCTACAATGGGCCGGATGAAATTCAACATCCGCGACATCCTCTGGCTCACCATTTTGGCCGCGGTGGCGGTTGCGTGGTGGCTGGATCACGGCAGCGGATCCGTGGGCCGTCAGCGTTTGCGCCGCGAACTATTTGCCGTGCAACGGGCAAATGCTCGTTTGACGATGGACGCTATCGACCAACGGGCCAAGATCCTGACGGCCAAGGTCCGTGCCGCCCAGCGCGAGGCCGAAGAGACCGCAAGGTAACGACCGTGCTGCCAGCGGAAAGTCGATGAAAAAATTCTCCATCCGCGACATTCTCTGGCTCACCATTCTTGCCGCCGTGGCGGTTGCCTGGTGGCTCGATCGTCGGGTCAGCCTCCACAAACGCGAGCAGTTGCAGCTGCAGGCCAGGCAGCTGCAATACGAGGTGCAAATCGAGCGCGCCGAGCGGTTGCAAGTGGAAAAGGAGATCGTGGTGGAGCGCCTAATGCTTGAGGCGCAGGCCAAGGATCACGAAGAGCATGTGAAGGCTGCGATGAAGAAGCTCGGCCAGCCTCTCCCCTGACGATGCACAATTCCGGGAGCTGTTAGCTCCCGGCTATTGGCAGGTCGGTAGGCATTCCCTATACCGACTTGCCCAAAGCCGCCGCCACCGCCCGGCACTTGGCCATCGTTTCGGCGAATTGCGGCAGGTTGAGCGACTGGTAGCCGTCGGACAGGGCCCGTTCGGGATCGGGATGGACCTCGAGGATCAGACCGTCGGCGCCGGCTGCAATCGAGGCGGCGGCCATGTCGGGCACCAGGTACGTGTGCCCCGTGCCGTGGCTGGGATCGACGACGATCGGCAGGTGGGTCTTGTGGTGCAGGTAAGGCACTGTGGCCAGCGGCAGCGTGAAGCGCGTGTGGCTTTCGAACGTGCGTATGCCCCGCTCGCAGAGCATGACGTGGGGGTTGCCTTCGTTCAGGATGTACTCGGCCGCCAGGAGCAACTCTTCCATCGTCGCGCTCGGCCCGCGCTTCAGCAGCACCGGCCGGCCCGCCTTGCCGACCGCCTCCAGTAGGCGATAGTTCTGCATGTTCCGCGCGCCGACTTGAAGCACGTCCGCATATTCCGAGACCAGCTCGACATCCTCGGTCGCCATCACTTCCGTGACGATCGCCAGGCCGGTCTCCTTGCGGGCCATCGCAAGCAGCTTCAGACCCTCGTCCTTGAGTCCCTGGAAGCTATAGGGGCTCGTCCGCGGCTTGAACGCTCCGCCGCGGAGGGCCGTCGCGCCAGCCGCTCGCACCGCCCGGGCGGTCGTGAGAATCTGCTCTTCATTCTCGACCGAGCACGGGCCGGCGATGATGCCGACCGCCCCCGCCCCAACCTTCAGCCGCATCGCCGTCACCTGTGTCGGCTCTTTCTTTACCTCGCGGCTGGCGACTTTGTACGGAGCGAGGATCGGCACGACGTCGGCGACGCCGGGGCCGCTGGCCAGGGCCTCCTTGGTTTCGGACCGCTTCTCACCAATGGCGGCGATGACGGTCCGCTCGGTTCCCTGAATGACATGGGCTTTGAGGCCCAGCGCCTCGACTCGCTGGACCATGTGCTGAATCTGCGGGCCGGTGGCCCCTTTTTCCATGACGACGATCATTGAGAATATCTCCCGTAAGCCGGTGAATTTGGGTGGAATGGCGGACATGGCGGCACGGAGTGAGTGGTGAGTTGTGAGTGGTGAGTTGCCGTGGTGAGGAATACCATTCATCACCGACTACTCACCGCTCACCGCCCCGCTTCTAACCGCGAAAGGCCTGCCCGGAGAAACAAAAAAGCCCCGAGCGACCTTCCGGTCCTCGGGGCTTGGGTGTTTGGAATTTGTGGCGGCAGTTACCGACGCACCTCCCACGGCCCCTCGGACTGGAGGGTAAAGGTAAACCACCAATAAAAGCCGCTGGATCGCATGGCCGTATTATGCTCGCCGTCCCCAAAGTTGCAAGAGCGGGAGCGGGAGTAGTCGGTTATTTCGGCGTTTTTTTGAGCCAATTCGTGAGCTCGATTTCCCCTAAGCCACCACCTCATACCCCTTCCGCGCCTCGCGCTTGAGCCACGCGTTGGCCGCGTCGTCCCCTTCGATCTGCTCCGTTTCGGGATTCCACTTCAGCTTGCGGCCCAGGCGGATCGCGATGTTCGCCAGGTGGCACGTCGTCATCGCCCGGTGGTGCGTATAGACGTCGCTGATCGGCTGCGTGCGGTCGGCGATGCACTCGAAAAAGTTGGCCATGTGGTTGCCGGGCTTCTTTCCATTATAGAGCTTGGCAATCGTTCCCTCCGGCAGCGGCTGGTCCTTGAGCGAATCGACCGCGGAGCCGCGGAGGCGCTCGCGGCTGACGAACAACTCGCCCTTGTCCCCCTGAATGAGAATCCCGTTTTCGCCGTCGCTTTGGATGTGCAACTCGACGCCGTTGGGGTAGAGGCACTTCACGTCGAACTTCGTCGCCGCGTTGTAGCGGTTAGTGACCGTCGGCCAGCCGTCCTTGAACTCGACGGGGTGTGTCACCGAGACACCTTCGACGCTCGTGGGCCCGCTGTTTTCCATGCCGATGGCCCACGTCGCGATATCGACGTGGTGCGCGCCCCAGTCGGTCATCTTGCCGCCGGAGTATTCGTACCACCAGCGGAATTCGTAATGCGTGCGCGACTGCGGATAGCCTCGCTCGGGCTTCTTGCCTTCGAGATAATCGGTCAGCGGCGCCTGGCCGAGCCACATCTCCCAGTTCAGATTGCTGGGCACCGGGGCCTTGGGAATCTCGCCGCTCGTGGGTGCGCCGCCGATGCGGCACTCGACTTTCTGGATTTTCCCCAGCCGCCCCGCCTGGCAGAGGGCGACCGCGGTCAGGAATTGCTGGCGGAACTTGCCTCGCTCGGCATCCATCTCGCTGCGCTGCTGCGTGCCGACTTGAAAGACGCGGCCGGTCTCTTTTAGCACCTTGCTGATCAGCTTCCCTTCGTCGATCGTCAGGGTCAGCGGCTTCTCGCAATAGACGTCCTTGCCAGCCTTCAGCGCGTCGATGGCGATCTTGCTGTGCCAGTGGTCGGGCGTCACGATCGTTACGACCTCGATGTCCTTGCGGTCGAGCAGCTTCCGATAATCGCCATAGACGTCGACCGTCCGCTCGCGCCCCTTCTTGCTGTTGGATTCGAGGGCCCGGGCCTTGGACTTGTCGGTCATGTGCGTATCGACGTCGCACACGGCGACGCAGTCGGCGTGGCCCATCGCCTGCGGGCCCACGGCGTTCCAGCGGTCCCCCGTGCCGATGCAGCCCAACAGCCGCCGGTCGCTAATGCTCTTGGTCTTGGCGTTCTGGGCAATGACCGACGAGGACCAGGTGAAATAAGGAACCGACGCAGCCGCTGCGGCAGCGGCCGAAGTTTGCAAAAACTGGCGACGAGAGGCGCTAGACATGGCAGATGACCCTGAATACCAAAGGAGCGAGAATGTAAGGGGCGGCGCGAAACCGCGAGACGGGCAAGCGGCAGTGTACAGCCCGCATCCCGCCAATTCCAGCAGCAACCTATGCTGCCAACGCACCTGGACACGAAAATCCAACTGCCGACTGACAACTGACCACTGACGACTAACCAACAGCGCGAACAGGCCCTAACCGGGGGGATGGTACGCGATGTTATCCATTCATGCATGCATCGCAGAGTTTTCAGTTTTGGTCGTTTCGTGACGCAAGCTGTTTAGCAGCAGTAGGTTGCGCTGTTTTTTCTGCCTCCAGCATTATGCATTTTATGCACGTTATGCAGCGCTGCTCTCAGCCCGGCTCACCCGCACTCGTGGCTGAACAGGCCATGAACAATAACGCGGCCTCGCTAACCGCTCACCAATCGCGTCACCGCTGAGCAGCCATTTGTTTCGTTGTGACCACTATGACCACTATTATACACATGTATCAATTCCCGTCAAATTACCCGTCCGAGTGATCTGGTCGAAGGGTGCGACTGCACTTCGCCAACCGACAACACCTGCGGAACGCGCCGCGGTCGGCGCGCCCGCACTGCGTTCAGCTTGCCGAGGTCTTGGCGCAGTACCTCGCGGTATCGGCGGGGACTCCGACAAGGACATCACCTTCGAGGCGTACCTCGCCGGATGGCCGGGGCTAGCGATAGGCGGGGGCCTGCCAGAAGCCGAACCCCGTGCTGCACCTGACCCAGCGGGCAAGTAGGCTTTCTGGGATTCATCGCTCCCGCGCTCGCCGGGCAGGTGAGCTTATCGTTATACGGCTGAGGCTCTCCGAGAGACTCGCATGAAGACTGACCGTCGCATCGTCAACAACCGCGTGTTTCTGCTGGGCCTCGACGAACTCTACCGCGAGGCGATGAAGCGGCACGAACGGGGCGAACTCCTGCGCTGTGCCAGGGAAACGGCGAGCGCCTTGTCGGTTGCTCCCGCCGACATTCCGATCGAGGGCTACTACAGCGAAGACGAGCGATTGACGGAGTATTTCCGCCTTGTTCGCAGTCTCCAGCAGGTTCCGAAGGGCCGCGAGTCCGAACTGGCCGACCTTGCCGGTTTCAAGCGACTCAGGCAGGTCACGGAATCGCCAATCTTCGGGCCTCCGTTCAACGGGCAGTTCTTGCTCTCTGTAGGCGAAGATGCCCTGTCGGTTGCGCTCAAGAGGACGTTTCCAGCGTGGACTGTGGAGAACCTAACGAACGCGGCATACGATTGTGCCGCAGGATCGTCTGATTTCTCGCTGGTTACTCTGGCGGCCCTTTCACGAGACGCGGTGGTCCTGACCGCCCTGCGTGAGTCCGTGGTTCTCTACGCGATGGCAGTTGGAGGGTCCGCCGTGTGGAGCGAACCCGAATACGTATGGGACGTTGATGAGATCGTCCAGCAGCGGACGACCCAGTTCGTGGATACCTTCAATCAATTGTTTGGTGAGCGCCTGCCGCGACCCGCGCCCGATAACGCGAAAGAGTTCTGGATGGCTTCAAGCGAGTGGAAGGTTATTGGCCGGTGCGTGCGCGTCGGGTTTGACGACAGCGTCAGGCCCATCCGACACTGTCATTGGGCGATCGACACGGACGCCAAGTATCGGCCAGTTGTGAACGAATTTTGGGACACCGAGATTTGGACGACGGCCCGATATCGCTCGGAGCAAGAAGCGAAAAAACGACGTCGCCCATGAGCGGGCGCGGCATAACCAGTCTCTGAACTTGACCGGGGCCGCATGACGGTTTCGCGCGGCATGTAGATCTTGCAGCGGCCCCGGCAAGTTAGCTCGTCCGTTAGCCCGTTCGAACCAGGGGGGACGGAAAAAGGGATAAGTCCAATTACGCGCGATATTGGACTTATCCCCTTTTCGAGTTCCCCTTTTCGAGTTCCCCTTTTCGAGTTCCCCTTTTCGAGTTCCCCAGAGGAGCCTCGCCCGCCTCGCCCTCCCGTTACTACTCCGCCGGCTTGCACACGATCCGCACTTCCGCCGATGAACCCACGCGGCCGTTGCCGTAGGCATCGAAGAGCACGCGGTATTCCGACGCGACCGCGGGGAGCTCGAATTCGAGCGTCACGATGCCGTTGGCGTCGGTGACGAGCTGCGGGTTGAAGTAAATCGAGGAAGGGGCCGCTGCGCCCGACAATGGCCGCTTGTCCGCTTCCACGCGCCGATTCGGACTGCGACGCGTATCGTCCGCCTTAGGAGCGGCAGGCAGCGGCGGCTTGGTGGCAGCCGACGTCGCTGGCGCGGCTTGTCCTGCGGCAGTGCCGTCTGGGCGCAAGTCCGGGGCGCTGTTTGGCCTCTCGAGCAATCCGCCGCGCGGCGCGCCTCCGCCGAATCCGCCGGCCCCCGCTCCTGCCCCTGACTTGGGTTCGTCCGCGGCACCCTTGCCACGGCTGAGCAGCTTCTCGAGTGGCTTCTCGGGCGGCTTCTCGAGTGCCTTTTCGGGCGGCTTCATATTCTTGCCGCCCGCCGCGGCGCTTTCCGCCCGCTCGGCATCGGCGAATTTCTTATTGCCCGCCTGGTCCTTTCCCTCCTCTGCCAAGGTAGCCGTCGGCGCGGCAGACGCCCGCGAAGCAGCCGAGGGCCCTACCGCCTCAAGCCGGCCGTCGGAGGACTTCGGCGGCGGCGCGGGAGTGGCCGCGGGCGCCGACGCGGCGCCTGCCGGGTGTGACGGTGCTGTTTCTGATGGTGCTGGTTCTGACGGAGCTGGCACTGCCTTGATATCCGCGTCGTTTGTCGGCGCAATGGCGGTCACGCTGTCGGTCCTGTCGTCGAAGGAAGTGGCGGCTTCAGGAGCGACAAAAGTACTGTGCAGCTTGGGCTCGCTTTTGGCCATCGCAGAATCGCCGCGCGATTGGCTCATCGCCACGGTCATCTCCTGGCGATTGCCCGTGATCCAGGCCGCGCCGAGCACCAGGCTGGCAGCCGCAGCGACAAGCGCCAGCGTCCCGCTCGACCAGCGGACTTGCTGCTGTAGGACAAAGAGGAGCCCCAGAATCGCCAGTGCGACGAGCCCGCCACCCACAAGCACTCGGCCGATCGCCGCCTGCCAGGCACTGGCCCGGCGATCGCTTTCGTTCTTGAGCGATTGCAACTGGCGGTCGATCGCCAATTCATTGCTGGCAATCGTGACCGACAGCGAATCGTCGAAGTAGGCGGCGGAAGGAGCCGCAAAATTCGCGCTCATGCTCCCCTCGGCCATTCCCCCGAGCCTCCGTTCGTCCGGTTGCAATGCATCCCGCACCGGGCTGGCGGAAAGGGCGATTTGCGGATCGGCAGCCGGGCCGGCCGGTTCGCCAG
>JAKEHX010000342.1 GCA_022614795.1 Planctomycetaceae bacterium
GATCCGCTCGAAGCGGCGCAATACCGGGCCGACGAGCTGGACGACATGGTCCGCACCACTTCACAGGCGTTCCTCGGCCTGACGCTCGGCTGTGCCCGCTGCCACAACCACAAATTCGACCCGCTGACGATGGTCGATTATCACAGCCTGGTCGCGATCCTCGCCCCGCTGAAGCGGCCGAACAAGGGCCGCATGGATCGCGACATTCCACTCGGCACGCCGGAGCAGATCGCGGCCGTTAACGCGCGAAATGAAGAGCTGGCGAAGCTGGATGCAAAAATCCTGGAGATCATTACGCAAAAGCCCGCCGACGCCGAGCAGCAAAAGGCGGCAATCCACGCCCGGCAGCGGGAATTGCGCGCCAAGACGCCGGACGGCCCGGGTGCGTATCGCTGTTATGAGGACAGCCCGGAAGCGCCGCCGACTTATTTGCTGCTCTCGGGCCGGGCCAGCAACCGCGGCCCGCTCATGCAGCCGCGCGTTCCTGCCGTATTGACGGCAGTTCAGCCAACTTTTCCAGAATCTGTCTCTCCGTCTCTCCGTCACTCCATCTCTCCGTCTTCCTCCTCCCTCCGCCGACTCACGCTGGCCCGTTGGATTGCCAGCCCCGACAACCCTCTCACGGCGCGTGTGATTGTCAACCGCGTCTGGCAGCATCACTTTGGCGAGGGGCTCGTGGCGACGCCCAGCGACTTTGGCACGATGGGTGCGCGGCCCACGCATCCCGAGCTGCTCGACTGGCTGGCGCACTGGTTTTCGCACGACGCGGGCTGGTCGCTGAAGAAGCTGCACCGGCTCATCGTGACGAGCGAGACCTATCGGCAATCGTCGATTGCGGATTTCGGATTGCGGATTTCGGATTCGCAAACCGAATCGCCCGTCTCCAATCCGCAATCCGCAATCCGAAATCCGCAATTGGTTGACCCTGAAAACAAGTTGCTGTGGCATTTTCCCTACCGTCGGCTTGACGTTGAGGCGATTCGCGATTCGATGCTGACTGCGGCGGGCAACATGAATCGGCGGATGTATGGCCCGGCGGTCTACCTGCCGATCGACCAGGCGGCCATCGAGGCGCACACCGACAAGCAGTCCGCTTGGAAGGCTTCCGCCGAGCCCGCCATCAACCGGCGGACGGTCTATGCCTTCGTGAAGCGTACGCTGCTGGTGCCGATGCTCGAAACGCTCGACTTCTGCGACACGACGCAGAGCACCGACCGGCGGGCGATCACGAGCATCGCCCCGCAGGCCCTGACGCTCTTTAACGGCCAGTTCGTCAACCGCCAGGCTGAGCACTTCGCCGATCGGCTTCGCCGCGAAGCGGGCGACGATCCAGCGCGGCAAATCGACCTGGCCTTCCGCTTGGCCCTGTGCCGGGAGCCGACCGAGCGCGAAGCGGCGTCGCTCCGAAACTTTCTCAATCAGGAAACTCCCAACCTGGGACCACAGGCCCTCGTCCAAGTCTGCCGCGTGATCTTGAACCTCAACGAATTCGTCTATCCCAATTGAAGGCTCTGCGATGTCTTCAAATCCGAAATCCGAAATCCGAAATCCGAAATTGATTCCCAATCCCACTCCCTGCGGCCGGACGCGCCGCGAGGCGCTGTGGCAGATCGGCGGCGGATTCGCGTCGCTGGCGCTGGTGGATCTTTTGGGACAGGAAGGGGTTTTCGGCCGTTCAGCGGCAGCTGCGGAAACCACCACTCACCACTCACCACCGACCACTCACCACTCCGCCAAGGCCAAGCACTGCATTTTCCTGTTCATGAACGGCGCGCCGAGCCAGGTCGATACGTTCGATCCCAAGCCCGCCTTGGCCAAACATGACGGACAGCCGTATTGCGGCAAGGTCAAGGTCGGCTCGAACGACAGGCCGGTTGGGTACCTGATGCCCAGCCCCTTCAAGTTCCACAAGCGCGGGCAGAGCGGCCTCGAAGTCAGCGACCTGTTTCCGCATACGTCCGAGCATGCCGACGATCTGTGCGTGCTGCGGGCGATGTACACCGACACGGCCGCTCATTCATCGGGGTGCCTCCAGCTCAACACGGGCAGCCCGCTGACGGGCAAGCCCAGTCTCGGCTCGTGGCTGAGCTATGGTCTGGGATCGCTTAACGACAACCTGCCGAGCTATGTGGTGATGACCGATCCCCGCGGCGGCCCGATCGCCGGAGCACCAAATTGGGGCGCGGGGTACATGCCGGCCCGCTACCAAGGGACGCTCTTTCGCAGCGGCGCCTCGCCGCTTTTGGACCTGGCTACGCCCGCGGGAGTGAGCCCGCAAACGCAGCGCCGCTCGCTTGACCTGCTTAAGGACCTCAACGAGCAGCACGCCGCCGCGCGGCCCCAGGAGACGGAGCTTGCCGCTCGAATCCTGTCCTACGAGCTCGCCTACCGCATGCAGACGGCGGCGGCTGAAATCGTCGATCTATCGGGCGAGGACGCCAAAACGCTCGACATGTACGGCCTCAACGAAGACCGGACCGCCGACTTTGGCCGCAAATGCCTGATCACCCGCCGGCTCATCGAGCGGGGCGTGCGGTTCGTGCAGCTCTATTCGGGAGGCGGCCACATCGAAGCGACCTGGGACGGCCACAACGACTGCATCACCAACCACAAGACCCACGCCGGCGAGACTGACCGACCGATCGGGGCCCTGATGACCGATCTCAAGCGCCGCGGCCTGTGGGACCAGACGCTGCTGGTTTGGGGAGGCGAATTCGGCCGCACGCCCACCAGCGAAGGAGTCGGCAAGCCGGGACGCGATCACAACTGGCTGGGCTTTTCGATGTGGCTGGCCGGAGCGGGGGTCCGCGGCGGGCAGGCGGTCGGCGCGACCGACGAGCTGGGCTTTGAGGGAGTCGAAGACCGCTGCCATGTCAGCGAGCTGCACGCCACCATTCTGCACCTGATGGGTTTTGACCACCGCCATCTGACGTTTTTCTATAACGGCCTCGACCAACGGCTGACCGGCGTCGTGGAGCGGCAGATCATGCGGCAAGTCCTTTCGTAGGCCGGATTTCCAATCCGGCCCGTTCCAACTCGGACGGAATACAATTCCGTCCTACCGGCTGCTTTTGAGATACGCCAGCAGATCGGCCAGCTCTTGCCGGCTGAGGAGATTTGCAACTCCCTGCGGCATCAGCGACGCCTGTCCCGGCTGCATGGCCACGACTTCGCTCCTCGCGAGGACTTGCTCCTGTTGCGGAGCAGTCGCGAGAACAATCTCGTCAGCCGACTGCCGGATCGGAATGCCCGCGATATTGCGACCGTCGTCAGTCCGCACCAGGATCGGCTCGTAGCTGCGCACGAAGCTCGCGCTGGGAAAGACGATGGCCTCCATCAGGTCGCGGTCGTTGCGGACCTTGGCGATGTTCGTCAAATCGGGCCCCAGTCGGCCCCCGAGGTATCCCACGGCGTGGCAGGTCGAGCAGGCTGCCTTCTGGCTCACAAAGACCTCGTGGCCGCGGCGGATGTCGCCGCTGGGAAGCTCCCTGAGAATCTGATCGAGCTGAGACGCCTGCTCCGCAGTACTGGCCCCAAGCGCCGCCAAGAGCTTCTCCGCGGCCTGGCCAATCGACGGTGGGTATTTGGCCAAAATCGGCCGCAACGCTTCGGCTCGCAGACCCCGCGCACCGCTGGCCGCCTCGAGCGCTGCCACCAGGCGAAGGCCCTGCTCCACGGTGGCCCCGTGCTCGAATGCCGGCAGCAGCTTGGGCAGCTCGAAAGGCCCGACCTTGGCCAGCGTATCGGCCAGGGCCAGCCGCTGTTCGGGGGTGAGGGCGGCGGTCGCCAGGACATTCGCAGCAGCCGTTCGCGAGGCGTAGGGCTCGTCCGGCATCACGGCGGCGCTCAGCAGCTCGAACAGCGCCGGCTCGACGGTGCCGATATTGCCTGCCGCCTCCAGCGCCGCCAGTCGCGCTCCCGTGGGAGCTGCGGTGCTGGCGCCAACGGCCAGAAGCGCGCCCTTCAGTCCGGCATGTCCCGCTTTGGGCAGGGGCAGAGCCTTGGCGGTGGCAACCACTTCACCCAAGAGGTTGCCGCTTGCCTTGGGCAACAATTCGGCCAGGCAATCGAACCAGCGCGCGGGAGTGGCCGACAATCGGGCCTCCGCCATCGCTTTGAGCACGACCTGCCGCTTAGCGTCGCCATCCGACTGTCGAAGCGTGTCTTCCAGAAACCGCTGGATTGCTTCGGATTTGGCAAGCCGGGCCAGCTCGGCCGCGATCAGTGCAGGCTCGTCGCCGGCCTGCGGCAGGTGCTCCAAGCGCCCCTTGAAATGGCCCACCAAGGCTTCGCCCCACTCGGGCCGATGGGCGACGATCCACTGCCCAGTGCGGCGGAGAATCTGGCTTTCATCGTCCAAGAGCGGAATCACTCGCTCTTGGGCAAGGTCTCCACCTTCCATCTGGTCCAGCGCAACCAGCGCCGCCCGCCGCACGTGTGGCGAAGCGGAGTCGAGGCCGGCGGCGGTAGAGTGCGGATCGCCAATTTCAATGAGCGCGTAAACAAGCGCGTGCTCGCTGATGCGCGTGGCTGGATCGGCGGGTGCGCCGGTTGCATCCGGCGTAAAGTCCCCCAGCTGCTCGATGGCCTGAACTAGCGCCGGCACAGCTTGCTTGTCGCCAATGCGGCCAATCGCCTCCGCCGCGGCCCTGGCGACCGCCCGATCGTGGCCCGCGAGCAGCTTCAGCAAAGGCTCGAGCGAGTCGCGGTCGCGCCACAGACCCGCCACATGAGCCGCTGCATGCGCCACTGTCTGGTCCTTGTCCTCCAGGGCATTTCGCAAGGCATTTCTGGCCGCTGAACCGTCGATTCCCGACAGGGCCCATACGCTCCGCAGTCGTACGGCTGGATTGGCGTCATTGAGTTGGCTGGCAAGAGCCGGGATCGCGGCCTCGCCCTTTGTTCGCAAAGCCTTGGCAGCCCGCTCGCGCACGAAGAGCCGCGAATCGCCGAGCAGCTTTGCCAGCTCGTCTGCGTTCTGCGATTCCCACGCAATCTTGGTTCCCAGCGGATCGGCCACTGGTTTGGCGCCGATCTTTCGCACGCGGTAGATCGCCCCCAGCACGTCGGGCTTGGCGAGCTGCGATGTCGGACAGCAAACCTTGTACCAGCCCCCGGTATCGACGACGAGCAGCGAGCCGTCGGCGTCTTCGAAGACGTCGGTCGGATGAAAGTCGGGATGGTCCGAGCGGACGAAGTCCTCATCAACCGTCTTGAACGTCGGGCCGTCGGCAATCAGCGTGTGCCGGACGACCTTGTGCAAGTTGAAATAGCACGCGAAGAGATTGTCGGCATGTTCGCCGCCAAACAGTGACGGGCTGCCGGCGGTCAGGCCGCAAGGCGCTGCGGCGCCCTCGTGCACGAGCACCGGCATGACGTCGCCGGTCATCTTGTGGGCGTAGATCGGATCGCTCTTCTTGCCGTACACGCCGCCGTAGATCGCATGGATCAAGCCGTCGCGGCGGCCGGCCTCGGGATGCTGAAAGAAAGTGCAACTGAGAATCCGCTCGCCGCTGGCAAGGAACGCGACGTTGACCGGGTTGTCCATCCCGCCGGTGAGCACCGGCTCCAGGCCGCTGCCGTCCGGGCGGGCACGGAAGATGTGCGAGGCCCGCGTGACGAGTTGCTTGCCGCTGGGCAGCGTGTGCCGCTGCTCGGCGAACGCCCCTTTGCACCAATACAGCCAGCCGTCGCGGCCGAGATACGGCCCGTGCAGGTCGTTGGCACAGCCGGTGAGCGTTTTGCCGTCAAACCACACTTCGCGCCGTTCCGCCTGCCCGTCGTCGTCGGCATCGGTCAGCTTCCAAATCTGCGGGGGCGCGGCGACGTACAGCGAACCCGCGTGCCACAGGCATCCTTCGGGGAACATCATCCCGTCGGCGAAGACGCTGCCCGTTTCGTATCGCCCGTCACCGTCGCGGTCTTCCAACCGCACGATGCGGTGCGGTTTCGCTTCGAGCTGTTTTTCGGCCTTATCGGACATGCCGGCGGAATCGGTCGCATAAAGCCGGCCGCGCTCATCGCGGGCAACGGCAATCGGCCGGTCCACCAGCGGCGGCCCGGCGGCCAACTCGATTGTGTAGCCATCCGGCACGTGAATCGTCAGCGGACCGAAGGTAAATTCTCCTGCGCCAGCTTGGAGCATGGGGAATGCAATCACGATCGGCGCGAGAAAGTCTGAGAGCCAGACAATCGTCGACTTCATGGTTCACCACCGAAGACACAGGATTGCTTCGGCCCTATCTTACTCTTTCCAAAAGTTTTTGCTTGCCCGCCATCGCTTAGCCGCGAATAATGTTCGCGGAACGACTTCCCCAATCAAGGCTTATCTATCGGGGAGGTAACCATGTAGCACGCTACATCGGCGGCGGCACCGTCTTGTCGGCTGCTCGCGCTCGCTATCCCCGGCGATTGGTCGTCCGATCGTTCTCGTTCCTTGTTTCTTCTCCGCTTGGGTCATGCAGCGAAGCGGCTCTCCAACCGCGCCCAGCCGCTGCATCAACATCTGAGTTTGATCTGGCACTCGGCTCGTCTGCCGCCTGTGCGTCTGGCGAGGGCCTGCCGAGGGTCGCGATCGTCCATTGTCTTCATCCAGCAAGGAGCGACACGATGTTCAAAGATCCATCGGTTCCGGTCTTCTCGATCGCCCGTTTCTTGTACACGCAGAATCCGTTTTATCTGATCGGCACGATGCTCGTGCTGTTCGGCCTCCAGCAAAGTCTGGGCCGCGAGCCGCAACTGGCCACGAATGGCCTGCTCACCGCGCTGCTGACCGGCTACACTTTCTTCCTGGCTGGAATTGCCGCGGTCGTCATCCGCTGGGGCCAGATTTGGGACGACGCCCGGACGATCCTGCTCGTGATCGTGCTAATGTTTTTCATGCTGTCGGCCAGCCTCGATGTCCATCTCGTGACGGAGCCGGTGTCCGGCACTCTGCTGCTGGCCCTCAGCCTGGCATTATCCATCGCCCTCAGCGAAGGGCTTCTCCGCGGATTGCGAATTCACCTGGCCCCTCGCTATCGCCTGCCATACTACTTGCTCTTGACGCTGCTTTTTGTATACCCCGCAGTCCCGGCCTGGCTCGCGCAGTTCGGCCTCGTCGAGGCGCGACCGTGGGTGCTCTTTGCGTTTCCCTGGCTGGCAGGAGCGGCCCTCTTGTCGCTGCTGCCGGCTGCTCGTGCCCCCGCCAAGACCGAGCCCGCCTCGGGGACGCCCTGGAAATGGCCCTATTTCCCGTGGTCGCTGTTCGTGTATCTGTCAATCGGCATCGCCATCCGCTCCTGGTGGCTGACGATTTCATTCGAGCCGGCCAGCGGCCAGGACGCTTATTTCCGCCCCTATTTTCTGCTGCCGATTTGCCTGGCGTGGTCGGCCTTGGTGCTTGAAATCGGCCGCACGCGCGCCAGTCGCGGCGCGCTAGTGGCTGGAATGCTCCTGCCGCTCGCGGGACTCGCCATGGCATTTCCCGGCCCAGGCGCCAGCCCCGTCGAGGTGGCGTTTTTGGGCAATCTGTCGGCGATGCTCGGCTCGCCGGCTCAACTGGCCGTGGGCAGCATGCTGGCGTTCTATGCCTGGACGTGGTTGCGCGGAGTCCGTGCAGCCGAGGGCTTTTTGATCTTGGTCGGCCTCATGGCCTCGCTCATTGGCCGCGACACGCTCGATTGGAACTCGCTATCAAGCCCGCAGGCGTTGCCGCTGGCCGCGGTGGCGGCCGGACTCACTGCCGTGGCCGCGATCGATCGAAGCACCTGGCGCGCTCTGGCCGCGGGCATTCTCATTTGCGGAGGGCTGCGGTACGCGCCCCTTCCCATCACCGGAGCCGATGCCTGGTTCTGGCAGTGGCACGCTCCGGCAGTCGCGCTTTTAGCTTTGACGACACTCTTGAACGACGATCTGGCCAAATGGCTGCGGCAAATTGCCTGGCGAGCCGCCCCTGCCATGGGGCTGATCGCGGCCCTCATCTATCCCTGGGCCTTGCCGCAGTTGTCGGTCGGCTCGCTGTCGCTCTTTCTGGCGCTGCTTTTGGCGACCTCGGCGGCATTATGGCTCAAGCAGCGCGAGCCGCCGCAGCTCGCTGCTGTGGTAATGACGCTCGCCGCCAACGGCCTGGCCCATTTCCCCATGCTTTATCGGCTGATAGGAAAATCAGCACTGGCGGCCGGACTGCCGTGGTTGGCCGTGGGCCTGACCGTCGTCCTCGTCGCTTTGGGCATCAGCCTGGCAAAAATGGGGATATGGCATTCAGCCCGCAAGTGTCTCATGCGACTCAATATGGCCCTGGGAGGATCCGTGGACAAAGCAACCTGACCGCGTGGCGACGACGATCCGCTTCCAGGGCCGGTCCTATGCCGAATGTTTCGCCGCCCAAAGCTGGAGCATCTGGAACTGGCGGACGAAATCGTGCTCGTCCACGCCGAGTGGGCTTTTGAAGAAGCTGGCAAGGAACGTCAACAGGCCGCGTTCCCCCTTGCGGTGGGCCAGCTCGGTCAGCCGCACGAGGTCAATCACCAGCGGGGCGGCGAGCAGCGAGTCGCACCCCTGCCAGGTGAATTGCATGACCATTGGCGTGTTGAGAAATCCGCGGAAATGAATGTGGTCCCAAGCGGTCTTCCAGTCCCCCAGGCTTTCGATGTATTCGATGCTGACCAGCGTTTGCGGCGAGTAGCCCAGGATCTTGTGGAGCAGGCGGTCCTTGCTCTTCACTTTCGTTTTCTTGTTTTCGGGATCGTCGAGAACACGGCCGTCCATGTTGCCGAAGATGTTGTGGCCGACCCAGCTCTGCACGTGCAGATTGCGGGCGGAAAACATCGGGGCCAGGACGCTCTTGAGCAGCGTCTCGCCGGTCTTGCCGTCGTGTCCCATGTGGCAGGTCTCGCGGTCCAGCGCCAGCTCGCGAAGAGCGATTGGAGCTGAGCCAAGCGAGGGGGTGAAATTGATATATGGAAAGCCGAGGTCCAGGGCCGCGACGGCATACAGCGAGCTGGCGGCCAGCGGCGAGCGCTTTGGCTTGTCGAGCAGCTTTTCCAACTCTTTCCAGCTCGTCGGCAGCGACGATTCATCGGCCGGTGGCTCGGTCGAGGCCAGATTGACGACGATCAATTGGCTCAGGCCATTGGCCTTCACGAAGCCCTTCAAATCGCTCTGGATGCGCTCGATCGCGGCCGGCGGCGTTTCGCGAGCCTTGCGAATGTCGGCATCGGCCAGGTTTTCGATCGCCCGGCCGACATTCACCAGCGTGCCCGGGCGGGTGTTCTTGTCGAGCTTGTCGAGGTCGCTCTTGCATTTGGCGACCAGGTCGCCGTCGAGAGCGTGGTTGTTACGGACGAGCTGACTGGCTTCTTCGAACAGCGTCGTTTCACGGATTTCGTGGCCGCCGATCGTGAAATCGCTCCAGGCAGCAAGGTCCAGACCGGAAAACTGCGCCAGTTGCGTGACCAGTCCCTGGTCGGTCGTCAGTCCTTTCCGCAGGGCGACGAGACCGACGGTCACACTGGTCGCCACGCCCCCTTTGGCGCCGATGAGCCAAAGACCGAGTTTTCGAGAGGCCATCAGGGTTGCTTTGCAAAGAAAAGTAACAGGCACGCACGGTGCCTACTACAAGGCGACGGCACGCGGAGTGTGCCTACTACTGGGGGTGCTTGGAGGGGTCTGCAATCCGGCTAGGATAATAGGCTTTGTCGAGGGTGTCTAGAAGCGAACCCCCCGCGCCAGATTCGCGTCACAGCTTCAGTCATCGTACTCGTCCTCGTCCTCGTCGTCGTCCTCGATATTCCCGGTCGATCGCGAGGACGACGACGAGGACGCGTACGAAAGACCATCACTCCGCAATCCGCACTTCCTCATGTTCGACACACTCCCCATGGCCCCGCCCGACTCGATTCTCGGGCTGACGGAAGCCTTCAAGAAGGATCCCAATCCCAAAAAGATCAATCTGGGCGCCGGCGTCTACAAGGATGAGCAGGGGAACACGCCCATTCTGGCCTCCGTCAAGGAAGCCGAGCGGCGGCTCTTAGCGACCGAGCAAAACAAGGGCTACCTGCCGATCGAAGGGCATGTGGAATACGACGCCCGCGTTCAGGAATTGTTGTTCGGCCCCGGCCACGAAATCCTCGCCAGCACGCGGGCGGTGACGGCTCAAACGCCAGGGGGAACCGGTTCGCTGCGCGTAGCATCCGATTTCTTGAAAAAGCATTTTCCGATGGCCAGGCTCTGGCACAGCAAGCCGACCTGGGCCAATCACGGGGCGATCTTCTCCGCGGCGGGGATAAAGGTCGAGGTCTATCCATATCTCGACGCCTCCGGCCGCGTGCTAGATTTTGCGGCGATGAAGGCGGGTCTGGCGCAGATTCCCGCCGGCGACGTGGTCCTCTTGCATGCCTGCTGCCACAATCCGACCGGCATCGACCCGACGCTGGACCAGTGGAAGCAGCTTGCCGAATTGGTCCACGAGCGGAAGCTGCTGCCGCTTGTGGATTTCGCCTACCAGGGCTTTGGCGACGGCCTTGAGCAGGACGCTGCCGGATTGCGGGAGCTTGCCCGGCCGGGCAAGGACCTTTTGGTGTGCAGCTCATTTTCCAAAAATTTTGGCCTTTACGGCGAGCGGGTCGGAGCGCTGACCATCGTTGCTGGGAATGCCGACGCGGCAGAGCGGGCCCTGTCGCAGGTCCGCATCAGCATTCGCACTAACTACAGCAATCCGCCGACCCACGGCGCGGCGATTGTGGCCATGGTGCTGAGCGACCCTCAACTGCGCAAGCAATGGGAGGGCGAACTTGCCGCCATGCGCGAGCGGATTCACAAGATGCGGCGGCTGTTCGTCGCCACGATGAAGAGCAAGGCGCCGCAGCACGACTTCAGCTTCCTGTCGAGCCAGAAGGGGATGTTCTCATTCTCCGGCCTCACCAACATGCAAGTCGACGAATTGCGAGCCAAGCACGCCGTTTATGTCGTGGGCAACGGCGGCCGCATCAACGTCGCAGGGATGACCGAAGCGAACATGGGCCCGCTCTGCGACGCCGTCGCCGCGGTGCTGTAGCACTAAGCGTCCATCGCAAACGCCGACTGTCTGCTAGTGACCGTAGGGTTTACGTCCGCACGTCCGGCAAAGGCCGCAGTAGGCGGCGGAACGGGCACGACCGACTGCTCCGCGGACGCTTCCTGCCCCGCGATGCAATCGCCTTCCAAGAGGAGGATGGCCTCTTCGAGCTGCCAGGCGTCGCATGTCTGCTGGGCCTCGATGAGCATCGAAAGCAGGCGAATGTACTTGCCTTCTGCTTCCTGGGAGGCCGGCAGGTCGTCCAGGGGAAGCCCTTCGATCAGCTTGCTGATCCCCTGGCGCGCTTCGATCAGCGATTCCAGGGCCTCATCGAAGGCGGCTTCGCGCCACAACTTGAGCGCACGGCGAGTGGAGCGAAGAGCCGCGTCGATCAGGTTCGCCCCGTACTGGTGGGATTGGTCGGCGCGGATTTGCGTTTCGCAAGCGGGCGACCCGTTTTCGGTGAGCATGGAAGTGAGGAAACGAGTGCGGGGCTTTTTCACAGAGCTCGCATCGCCTCCATGCCTGCATCGTGACCTGCCGGCGAGGTCTACTTGCCGGTCGGATTGGATTTTCCTAAATCGCGGGTATCGCCGGGCTGAAGCTGGCTGGCCTTGCGGTTCTCGCGCTGAATCGCTTCAAAGACCTCCTGACGGTGCACCGGGATATCGGTTGGGGCTTCGATCCCCAAGCGGACCTTGTCTCCGCGGATATCGACGATCGTAACCACAATGTCGTCCCCAATCATGATGCTCTCGTCGCGGTGTCTCGACAGAACCAACATCTTTGGCTCCCTCCTCAGGGGCAAGGCCGGCGGCAACCGGCAAAGGATGGCAGATGGACGTGGGACAGGACGCCGGGAAGGTATGACGGTTGGGGCGCTTGTTGCGGCCCCGGCATTTCCGGCCCTGGGGAAGTATCGGTAGCCCCCCTTCGCCAGAATCACCTCTTTGCGCAACCGGCAGGCTTTTTCACTTCACGCCGTTTGTATCAGGCACTCTTGCGAAGCAGGGCCGGTCTTGAAGTCGCCAATTGCCGGGCGACGGGCTGCTCGTCGGTCGTGATCACCTGCCGTCCGAGGCGGCGGTCGAGATTGATGATCAGCGGGGCCTTGAGATTGAGGGTCAGATCGTCGTCGCTCTTGCTGATGATCGAAAGCACGTAGGCCGCATCGAAGTGCGATAGCTCCAGCGCCGCGAGCTGGCCGCGGGTCACATGCACCTGGTAATCCGGGGCAAAACGCCGCGGGCTGACCACCGCCAATGCTACTTCGCCGCGAGTCACGCTTTGCAGCCAGCCAAGCGATTCATTCCCGTCGTCCGCCAAAAGCACCCAGTGTCGGCAGTCTTCGAAGGCGATCATGCCGTGGGGAAAGAGCAGGATATCGGCGACGTCCACCTCGACGAGGCCGAAGCGGGTAGTGTGGATTTGCATGGCAGGCGATGCCGTCGGCTAATGGTTCGGATGCCGCTTGGAAGGGTAGCGCGGCTTGAATCGTCATCGACCAAAACGCCGTGGCAGAATCAGCAAAATCGGCACTTTAGGAAGTCGGGCGCCACTGCTGGGTTGCCTTGGGTGCCACTGCTGGCTTGCCCAGCAGTGCTTTTCGGACCGTCAGGCGCCTCGTCTCCCGGCGTACTTCAACGGCCCTCTGGTGAGAGATTTGCGACCGCCTCAACAAGCTGGGCAACTTGTAGCAGCGCCCGCTGGGCTTGTACCCATTCAGGGATGTTGTCGCTGCGCAGTATCTGCATCGCAGAAAATCGTTTGTTCCGGCTGCGAGAACGTCCCGAAGTCCCTCCTGATTCTCGTCTGGCTGAGCCGCCAGGACGATTGATGGTGCTTTCGCCAGGCACTTCCTTAACCTTCGCGGCCAACAAGTCAGCTCGCCAAACCTGGCAATGCGCGAGGCGCGCGGCGAGCCGCCTTTCGCCAGCGCGGATATCGGCGCGAGCGTGCCAGTCGCGGATGGCGAGTTGTTCGTGCTTCCGCGCGAGCAAGGCAAGCAACTCCTGCTCGACGCTCGTCAGCTCATCGAGCAGCGCGGCGACTTCCGTTTCCCAGTTGATCGTCGATTCCGTGCAAGTCATGGAGTCGGTCCGTAGGCGTTGGGCGTGTGCAGCGGCGGCGCACGCGTAGTGGGAGCGCGAAACGAGGGAGCGCGAAACGTGGGAGCACGAGACAAGCCGTCCATTAGCAAGCCTCGTGCCGTGGGCAGGGTCAGAGGTCCCTTCGCCCTCTTGCTGGCCGTTCAAGTCAATGCAGCGGCATGAGTTACAACAAAAATCAGGCGCCAGTTGCGCTGTTGGCGGCGCGTGCTGGGCGACGGCCGCCAAGCGCAGAAACTGCCGATCGAATCGGCAAAGTACTTCCGATTCCTCAGGGAGGCGATACGTCCCGCTCACTTGCACGCGACGAGGCGATCATTTCCGCGGCCCCCTGATCGATCAGCGATTGGGCGACTTGCTGGCCCAAAGCTGCGGCTTCCGACGGTCGAGCGTCGCCCGATGCAAAGGCCCGCTTCGCGCCGTCGCCGCTGAGGACCACCGCGTCCAGCCGCAGCCGGCCGTTTTCAATCCGGCCGATGGCGCCGACCGGCGCCAGGCACCCGCCGCGAAGCGTCAAAAGCAGCGACCGTTCCGCGGCCACGGCCTGCTGTGTCGCCTCGTGGTTCAAGGGCGAGATAAGCTGGCGCGTGGTGCTATCTGCACCGCGAGTTTCAATGCCCAACGCCCCTTGCCCGACGGCCGGGAGCATCACGGCACGGGGAATAATGCTCGCGATCCGCCCGGCCAGGCCAAGTCGAATCAGGCCGGCTTCCGCCAGCACGATTGCCTCAAAGTGCCCGTCGTCGAGCTTTTTGAGGCGGGTTTCGACGTTACCGCGGATGTCTTCCACGCGCAAATCGGGCCTCAAGTGCAAAAGCTGTGCTTTGCGCCTCAAGCTGCCCGTGCCGACGCGGGCAGCTTGAGGCAAGTCTTCAATGCGTGCGGCGACGCTCGCGACAAGCACGTCGGCCGTGCTTTCGCGCTTGGGGACGGCGGCCAGCGCGAGACCTTCGACAATGGCCGTCGGGAGGTCTTTGAGGCTGTGCACGGCCAGATCGATTTGATCGTCGAGCAGGGCCCGCTGAAGTTCCTTGGTGAAGAGGCCCTGGCCGCCGATCTGGCCGAGGGGCTGCGATTTCACGTCCCCTTGGGTCGTAATCGGCACCAGCTCCACCTTGATTCCCAGCTCGGTCAGACGCGCGGCAACCCACTCGGCTTGCCAGCGGGCGAGAGGGCTGGCGCGGGTTCCAAGGCGAAGTTGAGGACGCGCGGGCATATGTCGAAGATACTTGGGCTCTGGCTGTTCGGCGAGGTGGGGCGCAATTGGGCTAGCGTCTGCTGGGCGCGGCGGGGACGGCATCTGCCGCCCCGTTATGGCTCGTGTGTGCTGCGGGCAACGGCGGCGACATAGACAGATGCCGCGCCAGCGTGGCGGAGAGCGCGGGCGGCGTCGTGAGCCGTGGCGCCGGTGGTCAGCACGTCGTCGACGAGCAGAATCCGCGCATTGCGGATGCCATATCGCCAGGAGACCCGAAAGGCGTGCCTTACGTTGCGGCGGCGCTCGTCTGACTTGAGAGTGCTCTGCTTTTTCAGCCAGCGGCGGCAGACCAAGAGGTCCGTAGCGATTGGCAGTCTTAGCACCCGCGCCAGCGACAACGCGAGCGTCTCGGCCGCGTTGTTTCCCCGCAACAGCCGCTGAAGCCAGAACATCGGCACCGGCACGACGAACTCTGGTGGCTCAGCAAAGGGGCGATCTTGGATACAGCGGGCCAACTGCTGGCCCAGGCCGCCGGCCAGCGGCTCGTAGTGGGCGTGCTTGATCTTCAAAACGGCTTGACGAATGGCACCGTCGTACAGGCCCAAAGTTCGCGCTTCGCTATACAGCAGCTTGAGACCGCGACAGTTGGGGCACGGGCCGCTGGCCGCCTGGGACGCGGGGCACGGGGCGGCACACCGTGGACACGTCGGGAGCTTTGACGCTTGCAACTCCCGTTCGCAGGCTGCGCACCACAGCGGTTGGTCTGGGCGGGACGAGCACTCGCCGTCGCAAGAAGTGCAGCGCGGCGGAAAGAGAAGGTTCGTTGTTGCGTCCTTGCCGACCTGATACCAGGCCCGCCAGCGGCGGAATCGAGTCGGCGAGCCGTCGGTCGGCGATGCGGCAGTCATGAAGCTAGCACCGAGGTGACGGCATTCGTCTTGACCGGCACGGGACAGCGGGCATATCGTACCCGCCGGCAGCCGCGAATGCACTACAGTCCGTTGCCAGAGCCGAATTCGCTACGTTCGGCTACCAGAATCGAGGACCAGCGGTGGAAATGGATTTCCGATGACGATCATCGACCGCTATCTCGTCGCCCTGTTCGTCAAGGTGGTGGTGATCACGTTCATCAGCCTGGCGGGAGTGTATGTCGTCGCGGACGGATTTGGCAACCTGGATGAGTTCATCTCTTACGGCAAAAAAAGCGATGACGGGATGGTTTGGATTTTCGCGTCGTATTACGGCCCGCGAGTGCTGCTCTTTTTTGACAAGACGGCAGGGATCATTGCGATGCTCGCGGTGATCTTTGCCATCGGCATGCTTCAGCGAAGCAACGAGCTGTTGGCGATCATGGCGGCGGGAATTTCGCCGGCCCGGGTTCTCTTGCCGCTATTGATTTCGGCGGGCGTGGTATCGGGACTAGGCGTGGCCAACCGCGAATTGGGCTTGCCGTCGGTGCGAGCGGGGCTGGCGAGCAATGCCCAGGACTGGCTGGGCGAGGCATCGCGCAAATGCACGCCGCGTTACGACATTCGCAACGACATTCTCATCGTGGGCAAATCGACTCGGGCCAAAAACCGCGAGATCGAATCGCCCCAGTTTCGCCTGCCACTCGAGATGTCCGCCTGGGGGCGGCAGATTTCCGCGGCCTCCGCATTCCAGCAGCCAGCCGACGCCAACCACCCGGCCGGGTATCTGCTGAAGGGGGTCAAGCAGCCCACGAATCTGGCCCAGTTGCCGTCGCTCAAACAGGACGGAGCGGTCGTCCTCTATTCGCCGGCCGACACTCCCTGGCTCAAGCCCGACGAATGCTTCGTCGTGAGCGTGGTTTCGTTCGAGCAGCTCACCGTCGGCGGCGCCTGGCGGCAGTATCTTTCGACGCGGGAGCTGATCATCGGCCTGCAAAACCGGTCGATTGAACCGGGGGCCGACGTGCGGGTCACGCTGCATTCCCGGCTGATCCAGCCGCTCATCGACATTTCGCTGGTGCTGCTGGGCCTTCCCTTGGTTTTGAGGCGCAATAGCCGTAACATTTTTCTGGCGGCGGGGCTGTGCCTGGTGCTGGTATGCGTCGTGTACCTGGTGGTGCTCACGTGCCACGGCCTCGGGTCGAACTACCTGCTGGATCCGCTGGTGGCGACTGCGATTCCGCTGGTCCTCTTCGGCCCGCTGGCGTACACGCTTGCCCGGCCGCTGTGGGATTGAACGTAGGGCGGATTTCCAATCCGTCCTTGATGGACGGAATACAATTCCGTCCTACATCGGAGACGGGCGATGACAGGCGAGCGAAAGCGGCCTTGGGTCGATGGGCTGACCATCGGCCAGGTTCTGGCGGAAACGGCACGGCGGCATCCGCAGCGCGAGGCGATGGTCTTCCCGCAGCTCGGCCGCCGCTGGACCTGGCGGCAGTTTGCAGCCGACGTCGATGCGGCCGCGCGGGGCCTGGTGGCCCTCGGCATCCGCCGCGGCGAGCACGTGGCGGTCTGGGCGACGAATGTGCCGGAGTGGGTGCTGCTGCAATTCGCCACCGCCCGCATCGGCGCGGTGCTGGTGACGATCAACCCCGCGTATCGGCCGTTCGAGCTGGAATATGTGCTCAATCAAAGCGATGCGGTCGCGCTGTTTCTGGTCGATCAGTTCAAGTCGTCCGACTATTTTGCGATGCTCCGCGAAGTGTGCCCCGACATCGACCTGGCCCAGGCAGGGAGCGTCAGCAGCGAAAAATTTCCCAAGCTGCGCAGCGTCGTAGCGATCAAGGGTGCGCCGCCCGCGGGCCTGCTCAAGTGGCAGGAGCTGATCGGGATGGCGGCCACGATTGAGCCGGCGAAAATCGACCAGCTAGGCGCCGCGCTTGCTCCGCAAGACGCGATCAACATTCAATACACATCCGGCACGACGGGGTTTCCGAAGGCGGCGACGCTCAGCCATCGCAACCTCTTGCTCAACGCCTTCTACATCGGCGAGTGCCAGGCTTTGAGCGAGAACGACCGCATCTGCATCCCCGTGCCGTTTTATCACTGCTTTGGCTGCGTGCTCGGGACACTGGCCTGCGCCGTGTACGGCTCGACGATGATCGTGCCGGCGGAGTATTTCCAGCCAACGCCGACGCTGGACGCCATCGAGCGCGAGCGGGCGACGTCGCTGTATGGCGTGCCGACGATGTTCATCGCCCAGCTTCAGGACCCGTCGCTGCCGGGCCGCAAGCTGGCCTCGCTGCGCACCGGCATCATGGCCGGCAGCCCTTGCCCGATCGAAGTGATGCGGCAAGTGGGGGACAAGCTCGGCGCCAAAGAGCTGACGATCGCGTATGGCCAGACCGAGGCATCGCCCGTCGTCACCCAAACGCGCACCGACGACCCGATCGAATTGCGGGTCGAAACGGTCGGCCGTCCCATTCCTGGAGTCGAAATCAAGGTCGTCGATCCGGTCACGGGCCGCACCCTGCCCGACAACGAGCAGGGCGAGCTTTGCAGCCGCGGCCACGTCGTCATGCTGGGTTACTACAACAACCCTGAAGCCACCGCGGCCGCGATTGACTCCGAAGGCTGGCTTCATTCGGGCGACTTGGCCGTACGGCTGCCCAATGGGTACTACAAGATCACCGGCCGTCTCAAGGACATGGTCATCCGCGGCGGTGAGAACATTTACCCCCGCGAGATCGAGGAATTCCTCTTCACGCACCCGGCCGTCGAACAAGCCGCCGTCGTTGGCCTCCCCGATCCCAAATACGGCGAAGAGCTGTGCGCCTGGATCAAGCTCAAGGCAGGGGCCACGGCCACGGAGGACCAAATCCGCGACTGGTGCCGGGCGAAGCTGGCGCACTATAAAGTGCCCAAATACGTCAAGTTCGTCGATGCCTTCCCGCAAACGGTCACGGGGAAGATCCAGAAGTTCAAGATTCGGGATCTTATGAAAGAGGAATTGGGTCTGGTGGAGCAGAAGACGGCGTGAATCGCCCTTAGCCGGGACCAAACCTGGTCCCGGCGCGCCGCGAGAAGACGTCAACTCGCAGATCTCCGGGACCAGGTTTGGTCCCGGCTATTGTGATTTCTCACTCCCCAAACTTCCGCTGGCTCGTCTTGTCCGCGGTCGGGAAGTCGTCGGGGATCGGCAGAGTCACCTTGCCCGTGGCAGCCCACTCTGCGCCGCGCTGGAGCGTCGTGATGAAGCCCACGCACTCCTGCGAATCGTTGCCGTGCCCCATAGGCGTGTGGAACACGCGCCCCTTGCCGTACTCGACGGTGAAAATCATCGGCTCGTGCCGGCCTGAGCCGCCTTTGCCCTTGTCGGCATAAGCGGTGGCCAGGATGTGCATGTTCTCGCCGGGGCCGCGCAGCAGGTCGTACAGTTCGTCATTGACGTGCATCCAGGCCTTCGGCATTCCCTTCGTGACCGGGTGCTGGCCGTCGCGGACGATAATCTGAAACGGATGCTGCGGCCCGTGGTGCCCGCCGCTCCCTTTTGCTTCGTCGCGGACCAGCTTCCCTTCGGCGTCGAAATAAACGTACGGCCCGCTGGCCTCGTTCCGGCCGCCCCAGCCTCCCAGGCCAATCATCTCGTTGTATTCCCGCCAGTCGCCGAACGCGTTGTTCGCCGCGTGGACGACGACAAACCCGCCGCCCCCCTTCACGTAATCGACGAAGGCCTTCCGCGTCGCCTCCGGCCAGGGGGCACCGTTGTAGTTCGAGACGACGACGTTGTACTTGGCGAAGTCGGGCCGGAAGCTCTCGTCGGTCCCTGACTTGGCGGTGGTGGCAATCTCGACGGTGAAGAGTTTCGTGTCTTCCAGGTATTTCTTCATCATCTTGCTGGTCGTCGGCCAGTTGCCGTGGTTGTTCTGGCCATCGACGATCAAGGCGGTCAGGCCCGGCTCGGCTTGCACCAGGCCCGGGGAGCAGGCGACAACGAATGTGATAACGGCAAACACGACGACAAGGCGGGACATTGGACGGCTCCTGGGAAACTGGACGGGATGTTTCGACCGGCGAAGAATTCCAAGCGGGCATTGTAGCGGGACGCCGCTCGCGATTCAGCCGCTGCCAAGGTGCGTCATCCTTTGTCGCTCCCGCCCGGAAAATCGTTAAAACCGCGCGGTTCGGCCGGCTTTGCGGCCTTCCTACAAGCCCAATGACCCGCGGGAAACGTGCGACTCGCCAAAGTTTCTAAAGAAGGTGCCAGCGGGCATACGAAACTAACATTCGGAAGACGTGTGTTGCCGCGGCGCATCCGCGCCCGGCGGGACACGCTTTCCAGGGGGGAATTTGCTCTAGGGCGGCTCGCCGTCGTCCTGAATTAGGCCCTGCCATCGGCCCACGGCGGCGCCTATCTGCACGTTCTTCCCGGTTTGCCACGCCGAAAGTCGGCCAGCTAGACATCCGGTGATCCCGATTCGCGGGGATGCTTGCATCCTCTCCCGTTTTTGTGGATTTCCGCCGTTGCCGGATGCCGGGTTTGCCGATGTTGGTTGAAAGGGCGCGGATCAGAGGGAACTGAGCCCAAGCCACCGAAGCACAGGACGTTAGCCCCAACCCAGTTGTTTGAGCCTGCCGGACCGACCCACCGCCGGCACGAAGGACCGAGACCCAACCGGCCAGGCACAAGCAAAGGGGCCAACCGAGCGACTGCGGCTCCTCACCGCAAGCGCTTGCGCAACGACACAAAGCGAGAGTATTGGAGAGCCTGCGATGAAGGTCTTCACAACTGGACAGGTCGCGAAGATCTGTAAAGTGGCCCCGCGCACGGTCAGCAAATGGTTCGATTCCGGTCGCCTCAAAGGTTATCGCATTCCCGGCTCGCAAGACCGCCGGATCCCGCGCGAATACCTGATCAAGTTCCTCAAAGAGCACGGGATGCCCCTGGGCGACCTCGAAGACGAGGCTATGGCCAAGGTGCTGATCGTCGCTCAAGACCAGATCCTGATCGAGAACCTGAAACGCGAACTGCCGACCGAGCGTTCGTTCCGCGTGGCGGTTGCCGCCAGCGGCTTCGAAGCCGGCATTCAAGCCGAAAGCTTCCACCCCGATTGCATCATCACCGACTTCTCGATCGGCAAGGTCGAGGCGCTGCAGATTTGCCAGAATCTGCGGAAGAACGCCGACTTCGCCGAAACGATCCTGATCGCTCTCTTGCCGGACGACGGCAGCCCGCTGAGCTTCGACCGCTCGGCGATCAACGAGACGTTCAAGAAGCCGTTTGATGCCAAGCTGCTGGCCGAGCGTCTGCGGACGCTGATCGGGGCCCGGAAGGAACTGGTTTAGCTTTACCGATCGACAACTGAATATCGCCTGAATAACCCAACCCGTCGCGGCGAACAGCCGCGACGGTTTTTTTGTTGGTGGAATGAAGATCAAGCGGGCACGCGCGGTTCTCGGCGGCTCACCCTGACCGCTGGTCAGGGCCTTAGGGTCCTTATCACAGCCATCCTGCGGGCCTAAAATGCCGCCCGTATTGAGGTTGTGATGTCTGGCGATCTTACCCATTTCGATCCCTCCGGCGCGGCGCGGATGGTCGATGTCGGCTCCAAGGCCGTCACCGACCGCGTTGCCAAGGCCAGCGGCACCGTGCGGATGCTCCCGGCCACGCTCCAGCGGATCAAAGACCGCGGATTGGCCAAGGGCGACGTCCTCGAAGTCGCTAGTCTGGCGGGCATCATGGCCGCCAAACGGACGGCCGACCTGATCCCGCTCTGCCATCCGCTGCCCCTGGACAATGTGACGATCGGCTTCGGCTTCCCTGATGAGCGGACCCTGGTAGTCGAAGCTGAAGTACGCGTCACCGCTAAAACGGGGGTGGAGATGGAAGCCCTCGTTGCCGTAAGCGTCGCTGCCCTAACGATTTACGACATGTGCAAGGCGATCGACAGGGGAATGTCCATCGAGCGAGTGCAGTTAGAGGAAAAGTCGGGTGGCAAGAGCGGCGCCTTTGTGCGTGAAGTTCAGGGGCCGCCTGCGGTTACGTAGCCGTAGGACGGGTTTGTAACCCGTCCCATTCACCGACGAGACGGATTGGAAATCCGTCCTACCATGCCCACCACCACTACCACTCCCTCCCGCCCAGAACTGCTCAGCGCGCTCTACGCGCCGATCGCCGCCGAGCTGGCCGAAGTCGAGCATCGCCTCAAGACCGAGCTCCGCAGCGATTACCCCTTTGTCGATGAACTCGTTCGCTACGGCTGCCTGCTGGGGGGCAAGCGGCTGCGTCCCGCGCTGCTGTTGCTCAGCGCGAAGGCGGCCGGCAATCGCGTGACGCGCGAGCACCTGACGCTGGCGACGGTGGTCGAAATGATCCATACGGCGACGCTGGTGCACGACGACGTGCTCGACGAGGCGCACATTCGCCGGCACCTGGCCACGGTCAACGCCCGCTGGGACAACGAGGCGAGCGTCCTCCTGGGCGATTTCCTGTTCACGCATGCGTTCTACCTGGCCAGTACCCTCGACAGCGTCCAAGGCTGCCGGCTCATTGGCCGGGCGACCAACATCGTGTGCGAGGGGGAACTGCGGCAGAAGGGCAGCCGAGGAAACTTCGCGCTCACCGAGACGGAGTATCTGGAGATCATCGAGGCGAAGACGGCCGAGCTGACCGCGGTAAGCTGCTGGCTGGGGGCACTTTTTGCCGGAGCCGGCGACGAACTGGTCGAGCAGCTCGACGGTTTTGGCCGCGACTTGGGGATTGCTTTTCAGATCGCTGACGACTTGCTCGATGTGCAGGGACAAGAGCAAGCCATGGGCAAGTCGCTGGGGACTGACCTGGCGAAGCAAAAGCCGACGCTGCCGATCATTCGGGCGCTCGAGCTGGCATCGCCGGCGGATCGGGCGGCGCTGCTCGAAATACTGACCGATCGGGAAGGAGAGGCTCCTGCCGGGCCGCGGACTCGCGCGCTGGCGCCCTACCTCCAGCGCTACGACGCCCTCGACTATGCCAAAAGCCGCGGCCAAGCCTTCGCCCATCGCGCTCGCCAGCGACTGGAACTCTTGTCCGCCAGCCCCGCTCGCGATGTGCTAGCGTCGATGACCGAGTTCGTCATGAGCCGCAATACGTAGGGGCGGCGAGCGGGGTACGTAAGTGCCCCGATGGCGTCGCAAACTCGTAGTGCTACTCCATCGGGAGGCTGACGCCTCCCGCTCGCCAGATCATGCAAGCCCTTCGTCTTGAATCACCGCAGCAGTTTGCGCAGATCGATCTGCCTGATGCCACGCCGCCGAGACGCGGCGATGCGTTGGTCCGCGTCCATCGCATCGGAATCTGCGGGACCGACATCAGTGCATACCTGGGCAAAATGCCCCAGCAAAGACGATCAAGAGGTCGCGCAGGAATTGGATCGATTCCATCGCTCGATCCTCGGCGGGGCGGAAAGGAGCGGGGCTGGCGACAACTTAGGCTCTCGCGCCGGGAAATGGAAGCTGCATTCCTGCGCGATTTTCTGCCAGCAACTCGGAGCAAGGTGCATTTCGCTGCGCTCATGCACCCTACAACTACAACGCCTACCCAAACGACCCCGTCAGATACTTCTCGGTCAGCTCGTTCTGCGGGTTCTGAAAGAATTGCGACGTCGCGCCGCGCTCGACCAGCTCGCCCAGATACATGAAGGCCGTGAAGTCGGCCACGCGGGCCGCCTGCTCCATGTTGTGCGTCACCATCAAGATCGTCACCTGCTCCTTGAGCGTGAAGATCATGTCTTCGATGCGGCTGGTGGCGATTGGGTCAAGGGCGGACGTCGGCTCGTCGAGCAGCAGGATTTCGGGTCCGGTTGCCAGGGCCCTTGCCACGCACAGCCGCTGCTGCTGGCCGCCCGACAGCTTGAAGGCCGACTGGTGGAGCCGGTCTTTCACTTCGTCCCACAGCGCGGCCGACCGCAGAGCCGCTTCCACGCGCTCTTCGAGCAGCGACCGCTTGTTGACAAACCGGAGCCGCAGGCCGTAGGCCACGTTTTCATAGATCGATTTCGGAAACGGGTTGGGCTTCTGAAATACCATACCGGTCCGCAGCCGCATCTCCATCGGATCGACCGCGGGACTGAGGATATTGACGCCGCTGGGCTGGAGCACAATCTCCCCCTCGTAGCGATTGCCCGGATACAGGTCGTGCATGCGGTTGAAGCACCTCAGCAGCGTGCTCTTGCCGCAGCCGGAGGGGCCGATGAGCGCGGTGACGGTCCGCTCCGGAATCGGCAGTTCGACGTTCTTGAGGGCGTGCCGCTGGCCGTAGAAGAAATTGAGCCCGCGGACCTCGGCCTTGAGGTGTCCGCTCGATGCATAGTCGGTCCGCGACGCCGCCACGGCACCGGCGCGCGTCGCGGGACGGGACTCGTTCATGGCGGGTGCTCGCGACGGCGCCGGACTCGTGGCGTTCATACGAATTCAGCGATTTTACCACTTGAGCTTCTGGCGGACCCGATAGCGGACGATAATCGCTGCCGCGTTCATCGACAACGTGAAGACAATCAGCACGAGCCCCGCGGCCGCGGCGTTGGCCTGAAAGGCCGGATCAGGGTCGGCTGTCCACGTAAACATCTGGATCGGCAGCACCGTGAAATCGGCATTCAGCCAACGGAAGTTGAGAAACGGCGCGTGAGAAGTCACGGGCGACGGCGGCAAATTGCTCACCCAGCCGGCCGCTCCGATCACGATGAGCGGAGCCGTCTCGCCGACCGCTCGCGACATGGCGATGATCGTGCCAGTGGCGATGCCTCCCAGAGAGTAGGGGAGCATGTGATACCAGATCGTCTGCCACTTGGTGGCACCCGCGGCATAGGCGGCTTCACGGATCGCCTGGGGAATGCTGCGGAGGGCCTCACGTGTGGCGACGATGATAATCGGCAGGATGAGCAGCGACAGCGTCAATCCTCCGACCAGCACGCTGCTGGACAGACCGAGGAGATACCCGAACAGCCACAGCGCCATCAGTCCGTAGGTGATCGACGGGACGCCAGCGAGGTTGGAGATGTTCACCTCGATCAAGTCGGTAAAACGGTTCTTCTTCGCGTATTCTTCGAGATAGATGGCCGCGCCCACGCCCAGCGGCACCGCGGTCAGGAAGGTGACCAGCATCACGCACAAGCTGCCGACCCAGGCCATCAGGATGCCGGACTCGTCGGGCATGTAGGAGGCGTTGGAAAACAGGAAGACGCGCCACCGCATGAGCAGCGGCAAGCCGTCCAGCATCAGCTTGACGATCAGGGCAACGAGCGTGGCCACGCCCACCAGCGTGCACAGCGCGCCCACGATCTGGAACCACCAGTCCTGGCGTTTTCGATAGGCGATCAGCCGGGATACGTCGTTCATCGCTAGTACGTCTGGTGGTATCGGCGGCGGAGCCAGAAACCGAGCACGTTGAATGCGAGCGTCATCACGAACAGCACCAGGCCCGCAGCGAAGATCGACTGATATCCCATGGTGCCGTGCGGTGTTTCGCCCTGGCTCATCGAGACGATGTAGGCGGTAATCGTCTGAGCCTGGGCGGTGGGGTTGAAGGTGAAGCGGGGCTGCATGCCGGCGGCCACCGCCACAATCATGGTCTCGCCGATCGCCCGCGAAATGCCCAGGATGTAGGCGGCTCCAATTCCCGACAGCGCCGACGGCACGACGACCTTCCAGGCCGTCATCAGGCGGTTTGCCCCCAGGGCATAGGAACCTTCGCGGAGGAGCATTGGCACAGCCCGCATCGCGTCCTCGCTCAGCGAGCTGACGTAGGGAATGATCATGATTCCCATGACGATCCCCGCGCTGAGCATGTTGGCCTGCGGCAGGCCGGGGATCAGCCACCGCAGAATCGGCGAGACGAAGGTCAGCGCGAAATAGCCGTAGACGACCGTCGGCACGGCGCTGAGCAGTTCGAGCGAGGGCTTGATAGTCTCGCGCAGAGCGAAGGGAGCAAACTCGCTGAGGTACAGTGCCACCACCGTGCCAATCGGCAGGGCAACTACGAGGGCGATCAGCGTGGTCATGATCGTGGCCGAGACCAGGGGCAGGATGCCGATGCGGGGAGGATCGGAAGTCGGTGCCCAGGTGGTATCGACGAAGAACCGCCAGATTTGGCCGCTCACTTCCGGCGCGCGAAAGAACGATCCCGATTCATGGAGCAATACGACGACGATGAGCGCCGTGATAAAGACGGACGACACAGCCGCGGCCGCGAGCGTGAGGAAAGCCGTCCACTCCCGCGTTTCCCGCATTGCGCGTTGGCGGCCGCTGGACGCCTTTCGCTGGCGCAAGCGAGCAAACTTCCGCGGCGTGGTGCTCAATCTTTGCTCCGGATGACGGTCCTACGGCTGCGGCTCTTGGTCCATGATGTGGTCGAGCGGCTGGTCCGTGACGGCGTGCCCGCCGCCGAACCGCGTACCGATCTGCAACTTGGCGAACTGCTCGGCCCCCTTGGTGTAGGCCACGTCGGTCAGCGGAATGTACTTGACCTTCCCCGACATGCTGGCTCCGATTTTCAAGTAGAACTCGACGAAGGCCTTGATCTCGGGTCGATCAGCCGCCTTGCGGTTGACGTAGATGAACAGCGGGCGGGCGAGGGGCTTGTACGTGCTCTTGTTGACCGCCTCGACACTCGGCAAGACTGGGCCCGCCTGGTCCTTCGTCGAGTCGATCGCCACAGCCTTGAGTTTGTCGGTCCGCGGCACGTAGTACGCATAGGGCACGTAGCCCAGTGCGGCCGGGTCGCCGGCGATTCCCACGACGATCGCATTGTCATCGGCCAGCTGCGAACAATCGTCGCGGCAGGAGTTCTTTTTCTCGACGATGGCCTCGGTGAAATACTCAAACGTCCCCGATTCGCGGTCGGCCCCGAACAGGGCGATTTTCTGGTCGGGCCACCCCGGGCGAATGTCCTTCCAGGTCATCACAGGGTGCGGCTTGCCTTCCGGCGCCGGCTCCCAGAGTTTTTTCAATTCGTCAGTGGTCAGCGACGTGCACCAGTCGTTCTCCGCGTTGACGGCGACCGTCAAGGCGTCGAAGGCAATCGGCAGCTCGATGTATTCGACGTTGTTCTGCTTGCAGTCGTCGATCTCTTTCTGCGAAATGGGGCGCGAAGCATCGCAGACATCCAAGGTGCCGAGCACAAACTTCTTGAATCCGCCGCTGGTGCCTGACTTATCGACCTTCATCGCCACGCCGGAATTTGCTTTGTTGAACTCCTGGGCCACAGCTTGCGTGAGCTTATACACCGTGCTCGAGCCGTCGATTTCGATCTTGCCGGATAGCGATTCGCCCGATGGCGCGCTGGGCACCGATGAATCACAGCCCATGATGGCGGCACAGGCCGCGACAAGTCCCAACATGAGGCCACTCTTGAGGTTGCGGCGCATTGAGGTTTCCTTCGGTGAGGATTATCCACAGAGCGATTGGTATCAGCCAGTTAGCCTACCGGCCGATTGTTAAGGTCCTGTGAAGAGTCCATGAAGAGCCATTCCGGACCTAAGTCGTGCAAAGCCACTCGGGCAGGCGAGTCACACGGCCCGCCCGGCTGATGCAGGCAATTGTTGTGGTGGCTTCCGCCAGCAACTCTTCGCCGCGGTATAGCTCGTAGCGGTGCTCAATGCGGGCCCCTTTGGCCCGCACAGCTGTCGTCACCAATCGCAACACGTCGTCAAACCGAGCCGGCAGATAGTACCGCAGATTCGCCTCGGCCACGACCAGCAGGATGCCCTGCTCCTCAAGCTCGCGGTAGCTGTGGCCAACCGAA
>JAKEHX010000343.1 GCA_022614795.1 Planctomycetaceae bacterium
ACGAAGAGTGGCAGTCCGATAAGCGTTACCTCCCCCAAGCCACGCCTTCCACCGCCTACTAACCCAGACCACTTTTACAGAGCGAGGGTTGCACTATCCGTGGCGGGGCTACTTTGACTCCAGAACGATCGATAACGCATCTTGATCTGAGTACCTGGATAATTTGCCGGCTCTGTGACGACCACAAGTACCCGCTTTTCGCCAACCGCATGTTCACTTGCTGGGCACATACTGTAAATACCTTTGGGCGTCCAGGTACCACCCACGTTTTGTTCGACTTCTACACTGAGTCCACTGCTGACGTTGCTTTCTTCGTGACACCCGAAAGTGAACCGCATGTACAGATTGCCACCGCCGTCGTAGAAGGATTCCGGTAGCATAGGGTAGGCAAAAGTAGTTGCCGCGAAACCGCCCGTTGGATAGGCAAAAAGTGTGGCAAGCCGTTCACATTCGTTACCTAGCTCACCATCGGGGTAGACGTTCACCACGATCAAGAATTCGCTCGTAATCTCACCTTCATCGACTGAGATGGCATCACTCGACAGGTCAAAGATTAGATGTTCCCGCACCGAAAACCCGTGCGTATGCGAATCAAGAAGATGGTATTGTGGTCCTTCGAGATTGTACTTCACGTACAGCTTCGCGTCGATATCGACGGGGTCAGAGTAGCCTGTATTGATTGAATAGTACAGGTGGCAGTCCGTATCGATGGAGTCATGGACCCCATCGACGGATTTGACCTTGTAGTCGTAGTTCCTTAGAACCCACTGGGCAGCGACTCTGTTCGCTGGAACCAAAAGCGACAAGCAGAGAGTCAACATAGCAACTAGAAATTTCATTCCACTATCTCCTAGGCAATAACACGAATTCTAGAGTACGAAACACGCCCACTCTTCACCCCTAATCTGAATACTCGTTGTCCACCTTTCCTTTCGCAATCGCCACCTCAAGTTCGCCACGTCCTCGCACGTTGTCGAAGTCCTCGCCCTGAAACGGATGGCGGCCGGTGAGCAACTCGAAAAAGATCACTCCCAAGGCCCACAAGTCGGTGCGGCCGTCAAACCGGTCCACCTCTCCCCGGAATTGCTCCGGGGCCATGTACCGATAGGTCCCGGTAATTTCTCCAGACAGGTCCCGCTGGCTCGCTTCGTCCACCGCCAATCCGAAATCGGCGATTTGCGCGTGGTCAGTCCGGTCGAACAGGATATTCCCCGGCTTGAGATCGCGGTGCGTGAGGCCGTTGCGATGCGCTTCGGCCAGGGCCTCAGCGAGTTCCAGCATCAGCGCCAGTGCGGCCGGCAACGTCCAAGCTGCGCCGCGCAACCGCTCTCTGAGCGAGCCGCCCGGATGGTATTCGTAAACGATGAATGGCTGCCCATCGCCGTCCACCTCCACATCGTGCACGACGATGATTCCCGGGTGCCGGATGCGGGCTGCCAGCCGTGCTTCGTCGAGGAACAACTGCTGCTGACGAGGGCCCAGCCTGGCCAGCGGCCGCTTCAGCGCCACCTCGCGCTGGAGCACATTGTCCCAGGCCAGATCGACAGCACCAAAACCGCCCGAGCCGAGCACACGCCGAATCTCAAAGCGGCTGCTTGCTGGAGCGCTAAGCGGGGGAGCGGAGGCCAGCGCAAAATCGGCGATGTAATCAAGCGTTGTCCAGTCGGAATTGGTGCTCTTGTGTTCGCCGCTGGATCGATCGCCTTCATCCGGCGGCAGCTCCAAATCAGGGGGCGATTTGTGCCTCACGGTGACGCCCTCGATTAGACGACTTGGGCTCGTCCGGTCCCTGCGGTGGCGGCGACGTGCGCCGCCAATTAGGAGGGTGAAGCATACCATTTTCAAGCGACAACTTCAAATTGCCGCCTGAGAATTCGCCAGCCTGCCCAAAATCGCAATTTTCGCCGCGGTACGCAAGCGTACTGCGGTTTGAAACTACCTGATGGTTGTCTCAGCTACTTTCCCGCCTAATCTTGCGATGACGGTTGCGCGTCGCGGCGCTGGTACATGAGCGTGTTGAAGTCAATATCTTCGGCGGCGACGCCGAGGTGGCGGAGCATGTTCATCGCCTGGGCGCGATGATGCACTTCGTGGAGGGCCATCTGTGTGAAGATGTCGGCCGGGGAGGCCGTGATAATCGAGGTCCGATCGTTCCGCGTGACGCGGTACTCAAGCTCTTTGCTCCAGTCGCGCACCGCCGCGAGCGCGGCTCGCGTTTGACCGGCCTGGGTGATCCAGACGGGCTCGAGCGTCGTGAATGGCGGCGGCTTCTCGTCTTGGATCGGCCAGGTTTCGTACGGCGGGAGGTCGCGGCCCTGGATTCGCTGCACGTAAGCCCACTCGCAGATCATGATGTGGGTCAGAGTTCGTCCCAGCGTTCCCAGGCCGATCGGAAACTCCCGGCCGTATTGCTCGGCGCTGAGCGGGCGGACCCATTCAAAAATCCGCTGACGGGCGAGCGTGAGATAGTCGTAGATCTTGAGCGGCTCCATGGTCCTTCATTGGACAGAGGGCGCCGCCGGCGTGCAACTTTACATCGTAGTCCTCACGCTCCGCGTGAGGGATTTCATCACGCGGAGCGTGATGCCTACGATGCTGACGGCACACGGAGTGTGCCTGCTACTTACTCGGCCACGAAGCAGCACATCGAGCGGTACGACAGCGTCAGCCGCCGGCTGCGGGGAGGTGGCGGGCCGTCGAGATCGGCATACACGTCGTAGGGCGGGGCGGCGGCCGTGTCGAAGAAGAGCCGCCAACGCGTCCCTTTGGCCAGCGGCGGGAGGATGAACTCGCGCGGCTCCGTCGTGGCGTTGACGAGCAAGAGCACGTCGCGCGCCTTTCCCTCGGGATCATGCTCGGCATCGACCTTCTTCAAGAGCGCGATGAGCGTCGAGTCGTCGCCGTGCCAGTCGACGGCGGTCCCCAGGGCGCTGAACCAGCTCACATCGGGCAGGTCGCCGTCGAATTTCGGCTTGCCGGTGAGGAAATGATCGCGGCGGATCGTCGGCTGATGGCGGCGGAACATGATCAGGGCCGAGGCGAATCGGACGAGGTGCTCGTGCTGACGGACGAGGTCCCAATTGAACCAGGAGGTTTCGTTGTCCTGACAATAGGCATTGTTGTTCCCCTTTTGCGTGCGGCGGCACTCGTCGCCCATCAACATCATGGGCACACCCTGGCTGAACATCAGCGTGGCCAGGAAGTTTTTGATCTGCCGAATGCGGAGGGCCTCGATTTCGGGCCGCTTGGTTGGGCCTTCGACGCCGTAGTTGTCGCTGTAGTTGTGGTTTTCGCCGTCGCGGTTTCCCTCGCCGTTGGCCTCGTTGTGTTTCTCCTTGTACGAGACGAGGTCATTGAGCGTGAAACCGTCGTGCGACGTGATGAAGTTGATGCTGGCAGCCGGCGGCCGGCCGGCGTGTTCATACAGGTCGCTCGAGCCGGCCAGGCGCGTGACGAACGAGCCGAGCGTCGCCTTTTCGCCGCGCCAGAAGCGGCGGCAGTCGTCGCGGTAACGGCCGTTCCATTCGGCCCAGCGGAGGTCGCCGAAGCTGCCGACCTGGTAGGCCCCGGCCGCGTCCCACGCTTCGGCAATGATTTTCGTATCGGCCAAGAGCGGATCTTCGGCGATCGCTTCGATCAGCGGCGGATTGGGGACGAGGTTCCCTTGCCGGTCGCGGCTGAGGATCGAAGCCAGGTCGAAGCGGAAGCCGTCAACGTGGTAGTTGTGCACCCAGTGCCGCAGGCAATGGAAGATCATCTCGCGGCAGACCGGATGATTGCCGTTGATGGTGTTGCCGCAGCCGCTGAAGTTCATGTAATAGCTGCCGCCGTTGCCGAGCATGTAATAGACGCGGTTCTCAAGCCCTTTGAACGAGAGGACGGGGCCCAACTCGTTCCCTTCGCAGGTATGGTTGAAGACGACGTCGAGAATGACCTCGATGCCCGCGTCGTGCAGGGCCTTGACCATCTGCTTGAATTCAAAAACTTGCGAACCGGATTCACTGCCGACGCCGTAGCCGCGATGCGGGGCGAAGAAAGCCAGCGGGTCGTAGCCCCAGTAGTTGGGCCGGTCGAGCTTTTGGCCGTAGATGCCGTTGGTGGGAAACTCGTGCACAGGCATCAGCTCGACGGCCGTGATGCCCAGCGATTTGAGGTACGGAATTTTCTCGATCAGGCCGAGGTAGGCGCC
>JAKEHX010000344.1 GCA_022614795.1 Planctomycetaceae bacterium
GGCGAGCAGGGGTCGGACTATCTCTCCGACGAGGTCACCAACTTTTACGAGTCCGCGCCGCAGTTTCAGAGCTTCGAGCTGCCGTAATCGGCGGCCGCTGCCCAGCTTGCCAAGGCCCGGTTTTCGCTCGCGGAGACCGGGCCTTTTTTGTGCTCGAGGCAGAATTCTCGCCGAGCGTGTCCGCCCGCGGGCCCAAGCGGCAATCTCCTTTCATCGAGCCAGTCTCAGGCGACGCTGCTTGCCGCTGGCATCGCTTGCCGGGTGGTGGCCGGCCGCGAACATCTAACATAACGCTCGAAAAGGAAAGGAACTGCCATGCGCCATGTCATCTCCATCCCGTCGTACGTCAGCCGGACGGTGAAGGCCGCCGCCCTTGCGATCGGCCTGTGCGGAATGCTTGCCAGTGGGCAGGCGGCACGTGGGCAGGACCTGTTCCAGGAGGGAGGCTCACGACTTTATGTCCAGCGAACCACGGCACAGCAGGAGCCGGCGCCGTCGGATACTGCCAGCAGCGACCCGGTGCCGCCACACGACAATCGGTTCACAGCCGACACCCGGCCCTCCCTGGTTCCCTTCGTTGGAATGGACGGCGACACGCTAGTCATCAACAGCTTGGACAACAGCGGGCACAAGGTTTACATCATCGGCGTCGAGGGGAAACCGGGCGCCATGACGGTCCACTTCGACGATTGGGCCATGCAAATTTTCTTCGACGTCCAGCACATTGACGTCGATTTCGCCGGTGGGGCGAATTTCCTGGCCCTGTACCAGGTTCACGTCGCGGGGAACGTGACCATCTCAGCCGGCGACGGCGACAACGAGCTGGTGCTGGGACGGCCCCTTTACGACCCCAACCTGATTTGGGGCGATCTGTCTGTCGTCGTCGGTCACGGAGACAGCCGAGTCCAGTTGGAGGAAAGCTGGATCATGGCTAGCGCCACGATCGAGGCAGGCGATGGTGACAATCGGGTAGTGCTGGGGCGAGCCGAGTCGCCGTCCGATCTGGGAGCGGTCGTCCTGGGCGACCTGCTGGTTGCCACTGGAGGCGGCTACGACCGGGTGGAGGTCGCCAAGTGCTGGCTCGACGGCAACGTGGCGATCGACACGGCCGCCGATGACGACATCGTGATTCTGGGCACGCATTACGAGCCCGCTTCCGCGGTCGCCGGTAACGTGCTGGCCGGAGCGCTCGACATTGCGACCGGCGCAGGGGCAGATGCCGTCGGCCTCACCGATAACGAAGTTTACGGCGCAACGTTGATCGAGCTCGGGGACGACGACGATGCGCTATTGCTGGGGACGGGGCTCCCCGCGAATGCCTTTTACGACGCGTTCACGGCGCGCGGCGACGCGGGACAAGACGCGCTCGAGGACGACCCAGCGAACTACTACGACTCCGCGCCGCATTTCCACAGTTTCGAGCTGCCGTGACGGCGGGACGGCGGGAAACGGCGATGAGTCCAATTGCTGGATCGAAACGGGGATGAGTCCAATCACTGAAGTGACGTTGGACTCATCCCTTTTTTTCTGTTCAACCGGCTAGCAAAGGTTGCGAAGCAGCGAATTGCTTAATGCGCGAATCCTCCAGGTGTAGGGAGGCTGGCGATTTCTTATGAAAAATCTGTCCGCGTGCCGGACCGGACGGCAATACACAGGCAGTGGAACACGTGGCTTCAATCTCTGGGTGCCGCGTGAACCGATTTCCACGCCAGCAGCGGCCACGCGGCGGACGGCCCCTGCGAACTCTAGAAAACATCCGCCACCGAAAAGGAACCTGTCATGTGTCTGGAAATTCACAACATATTCGTGCGCGCGGCTGCTCTGCGAGCCATTTTCGCTTCCAGTGTCTTGTGCACTGGCATTGTCGCTCTGCTGGCCATGTTGCTGGCGGCGCCGGCTCAGGCCCAGCCGCCCGTGGGCCCGACCGACGTGGCCGCTGCGGAGAAGATCGGTGTGACGCTCTACCAGGCGAGCGGACTGCACGGAAAGATCCCAATGAAGAAGGTCTATAAGGTAGATCCTTCGGGCGATACCGGCAGCTATGTGCTCGAATTCGCCTCGGCCAACATGAATACGAAAATGGACTTCCAGGCCAAGTTCGTCGTTCCCGCCGGGATGGTCTTCAAGAGCTTTGAGGTGTTCATGTTTAATGGGAATGTCAATGTAACTCCCGGCTCGGCCGACTCATGGGACGGCCAGACGATTATCGACAAGGTCACCGTGTCGCCCTGGAACATGAACCACGTGCTCGAGCAATGCATCGCTCAGCTCACGAATCCCGACGGCACGTTCAAGGATTCGGCGACGTTCGATCTTCAGGCGGACGTGACAGAGCTCGTTCGCGGCAAGGGAATCGCGGCCTTTCCCAATGCCCCGCCTGGCAGCGCTTCGAGCTACTCTGCCCAGGTGAAGCCGAGGACGCGCGTCGTGGCTTACATCGTCGAGGAGAGCCGCAAATCGGAAGACAGCCGCGAAATCAAGCGTCTGTCGTCGGATCGCCCCGCCGCCCGACTGCCTGGCAGCCCCAGTGCCCGGCCCGGCCGCCCCGCTCCGTCGCGCGACACGGGGAGTGGCGCCTCCGGCGCGAAGCCGAAGTTCGACGCCCAGGTGCTGCCCGCCCGCCCTCGGATGCCGCAACCGCCATCGTCCGGCGTGCTGAGCGGCGGTTCATCCAGGACGGCGGCGAAAGAGCAGTTCGACCGGAAAAAGCCGCACGTAAACGTGCCATAACGACGTAGTGCGGGCGGAATTTACATCGCTCGCAGCCAACGAATGCCCGGCCTGGCGCCGGGCATTCTGCTTTTCTTGGCAGAGATTGCGGGGAATTCAAAATCGCTGGATGAACTGCACGGTGACCTCGGCATCGAAGAACCGATCGTCCGGGTCTCGCAGTGGAACGACGCCCCCCACGCGCAGGCTGGAGTATTGAGCCAGTTCGGCATGGATCGCGGCCGTTAAGTTCACAACGTCCACTCGGTTGGCAGGACTGGTGAGATTCATCACGTGGCCGCCGCCGCCCGTTCCTACGGGCGTAGCAAATAATGTGTCGGTGTCGTTCAGCGTCGTCGTGTAGTGGACTTCGGCCAGCACGGCCAGGCCCGTCACACAGCCGGCGCAAGGATCGCGCCACAGCCAATAGCCGCCCCCCAAGTCGGCATAGAGCAGAGTCTGGTCGTTGAACCGGCCCGCGATATTGCCCGACGCGATGAAGTCGTCGAACGTGACCAGATTGCCATGCGTCGCGACATCGACCTGGATAAACCCGTGGAAGAACAGACAGTCGCTCGGCGAATGCAGCACACCCAAATACGGATGGAGATGCACAGCGTCGTTCGAAACGAGATAGCTGACGTCGGCCGTGCGCGAAATGAAATCGGAACCAGTCGGCGCTTCCACCCCCAGGCCCATCACGACGGATGTGCACTCGTCGTAATAGACCAGCCTTTTGAGAATCGCCGACAAGTTGCCGATCTGGCCGCTGTGGCTTTCGGCGAGTCCTCCCGGGTCAACCACGTCCAAGTCCCCGGTGAATGGCATTTGCACTTCAAGCGACCACAGGCCCTCGCCAAAACGGCTCTCCAGGCCGAGCGTCCAGCGGTCGATCGACAAGTTGTCGGTAACCGGCGCCAAGGGCGTCACGTCGATGCTGCTGGCGGCCGCGTTATGGAAGTGGTTGTAGGCCAAATACGTGCGATTCATTGGAATCGCTTTGTTGTGCTCGGCCACTTTCAGGCCGCGCGAGCCGCCCGCCAGTAAAACGTCGGTTGTGTTGGTTACTTCCGGAACAGTATTGCTGGCCGTCAGCACTCCGCCGCGGGCGAAGCTGTCGCCAAACATGTCGGGAAGGCTTGCCAGGCGTGTGCCTTCCTCCGACTCATCGTCGGTCCAGTAACGCGTAAGCCAATCTGACAGAAAGATGGGACGGATCCAGTCGAAAGCAGTCAGCGGCACTTGCCCGCGGGCCTCTTGGCACGAGACCAAGAGCAACGCGAGACATGCCGCCGCGAGCGTCAGACGTTGACCAAGGCGTGGGCGCGCGAGCGGCATGACGACGTGACCGGCTGGTTGGATTGCGTGAACCGATTCGCAGGGAATACTGTGGGCATCGGCAGGCGCACCTACGGCGGTCCATTAAGGGCGCCGTAATCGGCAAATCTTGCGCAGCTTCCGCAGCTGTCGCCTTCAGTTCAAGCAACAACTGCCGCGTCTCGTCCAGGTCGTCCTTCAATCGCTTGCGCAATGCTACGTCGTGCACCTGGTCGATCAGCCGCTCGAGAATCTGCTGCGAAAGGGCCAGTTGCTCCAGATCGGTCGGCTGCTTGAGCTCGAACTGGGCGCGTGAGAACTCGCGGAGTGCGACGGCATAATTTCGGCGACGATCGGGGTACTCGGTTGAGTCGGGCGCTGGGACCAGCCCCCGCAACAGATCGCAGGCACTGGTATAGGCCGCCAGCGCCGCCTCTGGCTTTTGCTCCCGGACATGCAGCGTGCCTTGATCCATGTACACGAGTGCTAGTCGCTCTTGAAACTCGACGACCTGCGGGTTATTCCGGTGGAGGTCTTCGAGTGCGGCGATCGCTTGCGCGTATCGCCGTGCCGCCTCCGAGTCGTCGCGCTGATCGTGGCGGAGCCGAGCCGCCAGGTGATAACAGGCGGCCAATCGCTCGCGGTTTCGCAGGTCATTGGGCGCGATCCGCCCGATCTCGTCGAGTACGGCGATCGCCGGAGTCAGCTCAGCTTCGGCGGACGTGGGCTGCTGCATGGCAACTGCCAGGTTCGCCCGGTTGTAATGCCCCTGGGCGAGGTCGCGCCATAGCAGAAGCTCTTCCGCGTCGGCCCCTGCGATGTTGCGGCCTTCCAGCGCTAACTTGCGGCTGGACTGGGCTTCGTCGAGCGACTGGATTGCGTCGTCGAATCGGCCCAATTGTTTGTAAATCAGCCCGATATTCATGATCGTATTGGCCAACTTTCGGCGAAACTCCATGCGCTCGGAGAGCCGGCTTGCCAATTGCTGTCGCAACTGACGCGATTCTTCCAGCGCGGACAAGGCCGACTCGCTGTCGCCGCTGTGCTGGTGCACCTGGCCGAGGGCATTGAGCGTGTCGCCGAGTGCGTCTTGGAGCTGGTCATTCTGGGGTGAGTGGGCGAGCAGATCCCGCTGAATGCGCAGGGCTTTGTTCAGCGACTCCCGTCCCACGGCTGCTTCTGGATCGATGGCCTGCATGATCAACGCAACCCGATAGTGCGTGCGGGCGATCTCTTCCAAAAGTGCCGGGTCTTCGCCGCGCACGGCCAGGAAACGCTGAAAGTGCCCGAGGGCCAGCTTCAAGAGCTCGATGCGAAGCGACTGCGTTCCGGGCTGGTTGAGCAGGGTGTCTTCACTGACCAGCGTGAAAAACTGGTTGACGACCTCGCGCGATTGCCGATAGCTGCGCTCCGACTCTTCCAAAGCCGTCGTTTTTTCGTCGAGAGCTTGGGTTCGTTCTTGAAGCGCTTTGGTCCTGTCGCGAAGTGCCGCCGCGGTCGTAACATAGCCGACGCTCGTGGCCACCAGAGCGGCGACGAAGAACACGGCGGCCAACCCGAGTGCCCCGGCCAGCAGCGGATTGCGTCGGCACCAACGGGCGACTCGCTCGCCGGGGCCGACCGGCCGCGCGAGAATCGGCATGCCATCGAGATATCGCCGCAGATCGTCAGCCAGGGCAGCAGCCGTGGCGTAGCGCCTGGCCGGCTCCTTATGCAGGCAAGTGAGGCAGATCGTCTCCAGGTCACGATCGATGGCCGGATTGAGCTGCGACGGCGCAACGGGCTGCTCCTCTTGCGTCTGCCGCAAAGTCTCCAGCGAAGTGGCCGCCTGGAAGGGCGGACGGGCGGCAATCGCGTGATAGAGCGTTGCACCTAGCGAATAAACATCGCTGCGGACCGTTACCTTGGTCGAGTCGCAAGCCTGCTCCGGCGACATGTACGCGGGTGTGCCCATCACGTCGCCGGCGCGCGTCAGCTCGGACGATTGTTCCAGCAGCTTGGCCAGCCCAAAGTCGGCGATCAGTGGGCGGTCGGTCTTCGCATCCACGAGGATGTTCTGTGGCTTCAAATCTCGGTGCAGAATGCCCGCCTCGTGCGCGGCGGCGACCGCACGGGCCACTGGCTCCAGGTACGCTGCTGCCTTCCGCCCGTCGAAAGGCCCGCCGAGCGACAGCAGGTCTGCCAGGCTTTGTCCTTCCACATAGCGCATCGAAAAGAACCGCTCGCCATCGGCCTCACCGACCTCGTAAACGGTAACGATGTGCTCATGCTCGAGGCGCGCGGCCGCCAGTGCTTCGTGCCGGAAACGTTCGACGGCGCTCGTCCGCAGCTCAGGCCGCAAATTACTGAGCTGATCGGCCCGGATCACCTTCAGGGCGACAATCCGATCAGCGGAAAGCTGGCGGGCCCGATAGACGATCCCCATCCCGCCGCGGCCAAGCTCCTCCAGCAACTCGTAGTTGCCAAATCGCTTCTGCTTCGGGGACGGCGGCGGCCCGCTGGCGCCCGGCGGCTGCTGATCGAGTGCGGTCCGGTCCGATCTCCACGTCGCAGCCATCCTGGGCAGCGTGTCGCCGGCTATCGCGGTAACCAAGTGATGGCCGAACCGCCGTAGATACTCGTCTGCTGCGGGCCGATCGCCCGCCTGCGCACGAACAAAACACTCTTGCTCGACCAGTCGCGCGACAATCTCCGGCTGATCGAGTGACGGGAACAGAGCGAGGTACTGTTCAACTTTCCGCGGGTGTGCCGTCGAGACGCGGGCGATCGCAACGCCTTGAGTTCGCCGCTGGTCGGCCCAGGCCTTCCAAGCGAACTCCAGCTCGATGTGGACCAGTTCCTCCAGCGTTGGCAGCCAGGTCGCTGCCTCCCGGGGCGGAAGGCAATCTTCGATCGGCAGGGGCTGCCCTTGCAGCCACGCCCTCTCGAACCTGCGCCGCAGATCCTCATCGATGCCTTCGTCGTGCGATTGGCGAGCATCCATCGATGGGCTCTCGGACGAAACAGAGAACGTTTGCCGCCGGAACTAGGTGAGATCGCGACTCGATTCCTTCAGGATATCTCGCAGTCGCGACTGGACGCGCTGGAACACGCGCCGTACCGTCCGCTCCGAGCATCCGATTTGTCGGGCAATTTCCCCGTTCGTGTGCTCCTGAAGCTTCAGGTCCACGAATTGCTGCTCCTCGGGATCAAGCGCCGCTAGCAGCCGCTTGAGCTCGTCGTCGATTTCTGCGGCCCGGTCGGGCGACAAATCAGGGGCAACCGCTTCGAAAACCTGCGGGGTGTCTCCCGGTTTCCCGTCGAGAGGCTGCTCCCGATCCAAGCCGCGCCGCCTGCGTCCGTGAAAGCGGGCCACGAGCCGGCACTTGGTCAGCGTGATCACGCACAACAGTCGCCACAGCGCCTCGGCATCGGACAGCTCGAATTGCTCCTCACGTGCACGGCGAAAGAACGTGCGGCAAACCGACTGGACCACGTCGTCCGCGCCCACCCGTCGACTCAGTCGCGGTGATAGATGCCGCTCGGCCAGCCGGTTGAGGCGCTGGCCGTATTGCTCCCAGAACTCGGCGACCGTTTGCTCGTCGCCATCCAACAGCGCTTGCAGCCACTCGACAGTCGAAGCCGGCGGTTGGGACATGCCTGCGGCCCTTGCATACCCGTTGCCAAAGGTCCGGCGATTGTTGGTGCCGGATACACATTCGGCAAACAAGGGAGAACTGAGCGATTGCGACTGCGCCTATCATTGGACAATCTCGCCAGTCTGGCAACCGGTGCCCATCAAATCTTCCGTCGCCTCAGCGCGCTGAGGTGCCTGTACGCGTGAGATTCCCAGAATCATCCTGGCAGCGAGCGCTCTGAGTTTCGGACCGACCTTGGCGCTTGCGTGGTTGATTGGACCTAGCCACTTAAGTCTTGCTGCAAAAGAACTTGTGACGAATTGCCGAGTCACCGTGGGGCTGTAGGCAACTCAGATAAACCTCAAATGACAGCCCCTGATTACGTAAGGCGCGGCCTAGACTTGCAGAGCGGCGAATGATGTCCATCGCTGTCGCACGCTGCGTGAGACTATCCATTCCCACGAGAGAGTTCGCCGTGATCAAAGTCGAGGATTTCCATAAAGCATTCGGCGACCAAATTGCCGTCCAAGGAATTGCCTTCCACGTTGAGCCGGGCGAGTTACTGGCCATCATCGGACCCAACGGTGCGGGAAAGACAACGACGATGCGGGCGCTGGCGGGTATCATTCCGGCGAGCCGCGGGCGGTTGTCGATCGCCGGATTTGATGTCGAAGCCAACGCTATCGCTGCCAAGTCGCGGCTCGCATTCGTACCCGACGACGCGCCCCTGTTTCACGACCTGACCGTGGAGGAGCATCTGTCCTTTTACGCGAGTGTCTATCAAGTCAGCGATGCTAACTCCAAGGCCCTCAAACTGCTCCAGGAATTTGAGCTGACCTCCAAACTTCGCACGACTGCCAGCAATCTCTCACGCGGCATGCGGCAAAAACTCGCCATCTGCTGCGCCTACCTGCATGATCCCCAGGCCATCCTCTTCGACGAACCGCTGACAGGACTCGACCCGCAGGGAATCCGCGTATTCAAGCGGTCGTTGCAGGAGCGCGCCGCGCAAGGCGCCGCGGTGATGATCAGCTCACACATGCTGGCGATGGTCGAGGACCTGTGCACGCACGTCTTGATTCTGGATGGGGGCGTGCAGCGATTCTTCGGACCGGTCGAGGATCTGCACAAGAGCTTCGACCAAGGTGACGCGGCCGCAAGCTTGGAGGACATCTTCTTTGCGGCCACCTTCTCATGACAACGACCATCTTCCATCCGGCTCCAGTTCACCTGTTGTGGCTCCAGAGTCGTGGCCGCCGTCGCCGCATGTGGGCTGGGTTCTGCCAGACCAGGCGGTTGGCCCTCACGGCCATTGCCTGCGTATTGGCCGTCGTCTGGCTCGGCAACACCGTCATGACGATCTGGCTTCGTGAAGCGGCTACCCCCGAAGCGCTGCGCGGGCTGTTGTCGCTCGGGCTGGTTCTGTACTCCGGCTGGCACTTCACGAAAGCGGCCTTCTTTCGACCCGAAAGCCCGTTTGACTTGCCTCCGGCCGAGCGCGACCTCTTGGTTGCGATGCCGCTACTGCCGCGCGATCTGATGGCGTACCAATTCGCGTCGGTCATGGTGACAACGGTGTTCAAAGCCGGCCTGCTCGCACTCTTGCTACTGCCCGATTTGCGCTGCGTGCCTCTGGCTTTGGCAGGTCTAGTGCTGGTGATGTTGACCTTGGAGATCCTCCGGATGGCGATCGATATCGCCACATGGGGTATGAATCGCTCGGCCTTTTTGACATACCGCGCCGCGGTTCTGGCAGGACTGGTTGCGGGAGGAGCCGCGGTCGGCGCAGTCGTCGTTCACGAATTTGCGCTGGGTGGTCCGCTCAACCTCGGCGAGGAAATCGTCCAATCCCTGCGCGAAATGCCCGTGCGAATCAACAATTCTGCAATAGGCTACGTTGCGCTCCCGTTTTGGCCATTCATTGATCTGATCCTGGCCGATGCTCTGACGGCACCGAAACTGGGGCTGGCTGCGGCGGCAATGACGACCGTGACGGCGCTTGCCGCCGCCGTCATCGGTTTGTACACGGCGACCGTCCGAATGGTGATCAACCGAGAAAGACGCAACTACAGTACAGACATTGCGGCTCATAAACTTTCAACGAACTCCGACCAGCACCAACTTGGGCCGGCGCACAACGCCGAATTCAGACTGCCGCTGCGGCGTTTCCCGCGCTGGGGAGGCGTCAGCGCGCTGGCCGGTCGGCAACTGGTCGGCGCCCGGCGGCATTGGGGCAGCCTAATAACCGCGATGATTGCCCCCGCGGTCCTCGCTAGCGCCCCATGTTTCGTCATTGCAGACCCCCATATGGCGCTGCTTTCAACTACGGGTACGTTGGCGTTCTACACGTTCCTGCTATTGCCGACTGCCCTCCGCTTCGACTTCCGCCGCGATCTCGATCGGCTGGCGATGCTCAAGGGCTTGCCAGTCACGCCTGCCGCCGCCGCCATCGGCCAGATGCTGGCACCCGTACTGCTTGCGACGCTGTTTCAATGTGGCGTGTTGGCATTTGCGATCATCGCACGGTCGCTGCCGCTACCTCATTTCTTCGTGGCGATGCTGGCGATGATTCCCTTGAACGTGCTCGTGTTCGGCCTCGATAACCTCATCTACCTGCTCTACCCTTATCGCATGCAACAAGAGGGACTGGAGATCTTTGTGCGCACGACGCTCACGTTCACGGGCAAGGGCCTGCTGTTTGTAGTCGGCTTAGCGGTTGCAGCGGGCTGGGGCCTGGCAGCCACGGCCTTGACGCGTGGACTCTCAGAGTGGGGCGGCAGTCCCATTAGTGCATTTGCCGTATTCGTCGGTGGCTCAATCGCTGGATTGGCGCTGATGGCGACAATTGTGCTCTATGCATTATGCCGGACGTATCGCAACTTGGACCCGCTTGCAGATATTCCACGATGAGACACCAAATAGACTGCTCGACTTTTCCGGTCGCATGGGACAACGATAACCTGGTGATCGCGCGACCTGCCGGCTAGAGATAGGTCGCTGCACTCAGGAAGCCACGACTTGCCGCCCGTTGCACCGAGGTGGGCGAGAGAAGTATCCCCGACAGGATTCGAACCTGTAGCCTTCGGCTTCGGAGGCCGACGCTCTATCCAGTTGAGCTACGGGGACGGCGACCGCCGCAGTATCCCACGCCCCCGCAAGAAGCGTCAAGAACCGGCTGGAGACAGGGGACAGGAGACAGTGGACAGTGGACAGAAGCGGCGCAGTCAGGACATGGGTGGCGCTTTTGGGTCAGGACATGGGTGGCGCGCTGAGGGGTTGTTAACTCCCAAAGTTCCCCCCTGGGATCCCAGGGGGGAA
>JAKEHX010000345.1 GCA_022614795.1 Planctomycetaceae bacterium
ACGAAGAGTGGCAGTCCGATAAGCGTTACCTCCCCCAAGCCACGCCTTCCACCGCCTACTAACCCAGACCACTTTTACAGAGCGAGGGTTGCACTATCCGCTTGGGAACACATGTGCGGAAGCTCTGCTTCCCTGGGTGGCCGGGAAGCGGAGCTTCCAGACGTTTCGTCCCAAGCAGAGCTTGGGCCGGAGCGGACGGGTGCGGTGCAACGGATGGCCAAACCAGCGCCATTATCAGTTGTGCGTTGAATTCGGTAATCCGCATTGAACGGCCTATCACGACCCTTCGATATGGTGGGTGGGCTGCAAAATTTTTCTGATTTGGCAGACCATTCTTTCAGGCGGTTATGCATCCAATTCAGTGTACGTAACTAATGGATAAATAAGAAGTTACGACAAAACACCCTGCCTTGCCAACCCAATCGACCCAGTCTTGAAAGAGTCTGTTTAAACCGTACTCTGGTGAAGTGGCGGATCATGCGCAGCAAGCGCCTTCGCTGGCTTCCCTCCGATAGTGGGGGCTGGTTTCCGCCGTTTCGTCAATCGATGCGTGAGGTTCGTCTCATGCGGCCGGAATCCGCTGGACGCTTATGAGCGAAATCCTATTCCACTACCACAAGATCGAGCCGGCGACGTGGGTTTACCTCTCGTCGTTCCTGATGATCGGTCTGTTCTTCAAGTTCAATCGCTTCTGGAGCGTTCGCAATCTCGATCTGGTGCTCCTGATTCTGCTGGCCCCGGGCCTGTTGATGGTTAATGAAGGGCTCCAGGTGACGGGCGCGCTACCGGCGGCCGAAGCGACTGCGGAACCGGCGGAAATCGCAGTGGACCAGGCCGATGCTTCCCCCACGGCCGCGACCTTCGGATTGACGCCAGAGCACCTCAAATACATCGGATACCTGTGGCTGTTTGCCGTGTCCGGAGTGTGGCTCGTCCGCCTGCTCCTCGACCCGACCATGGTCCGCCGACCCCTCCTGGAACCCAACGCGACCAACGGTTGCCTGATCTTTCTCGGCGTGGCCCTCTTTGCCTTCCTCATGGCGAACGTCGTGACCAGCGATCTTTCGCCGGACGATCTGCGCGGCGCCCGAGGCGCTCAATCGCTGCTCCAGGGCGTGGACACGGCCAACGACAAGGACAAGCCGGAAGACTACCGCCACTTCGGCCCCGGATACTATCTGCTGCACATATTACCCAGCGTTCCGACTTCCCCGTTCATCCGCCCGAACATCGTCGAGCCGGAGAAGGCCTTTGAGGTGGTGGCCAAGCTGATGGCGATCGTCTCTCACCTCTTGGTTGTCGCGGCCCTGGTGACGATCGGCTACTGGCACTTTGAAAACGTCCGCATGGGCCTGGGCGCGGCCATGCTCTATCTCATGCTCCCTTACACCGCCCAAATGACGGGGCACGTCGATCATGTGCTTCCCTCCGCGCTGCTGTTGTGGGCGGTTGTGCTCTATCGCCGTCCGGCCCTGGCCGGCGTTTTTCTCGGGCTGGCGATTTCCGTCTTTTATTACCCGCTCTTCTTGCTCCCCCTGTGGATCAGCTTCTATTGGCAGCGGGGCCTGGCCCGTTTCCTGATCGGAATCGGCATCGCGATCGTCGCCATGATCGTCTCGCTGGCCTTTGTCTCCACCGACTTCCATTCGTTTTGGCTCAAATTCCAGCAGATGTTCGCCCTCTGGATTCCCAAGACCGCCGGCCTCTCCGGCATTTGGGGCTTGGGCTGGGACCCGATCTATCGCCTGCCGGTCATCGCGGGTTGCATCGCGCTGGCGGGCAGTCTGGCGATCTGGCCCGCCCACAAGAACCTCGGGACGCTCCTTTCCTGCTCGGCCGCGATGATGGTCGCCGTGCAGTTCTGGCATGGCTACCGCGAAGGGGGCGGCATGTACATGGCCTGGTATCTGCCGCTTTTGCTCATGACGGTCTTCCGCCCCAATCTCGAAGACCGCGTCGCCCTGACCGTGCTCGGCGAGGGCTGGTTTACCAAGCGCCGCGCCAGGCTGGCGCAGCTGGATCGCGCAGCCTAGGCTTCCAACTGCTGTCAAGCAGGTCCCTGCGCCACTATGACCCCCTGTAGCCCGATTGCCGCGGCAGGGGAATAATGCAAGAGCCGTCGCGGGCTATCCGTTGGTTGCGGGGATATTGATTGATTTGGCAAGCCGGCAGCTTGCCCCACAAATGAACGGAAAAGCGAGACGCTTGTCCTACGATTACGGAGTTTACCGCCAGCATGAGCGCGCACTTGCCTCTCCCGGTGTTTGATTCGCAAAGCTACCAGCAATACCAGCGGCAGCGGCAACTGACGCTGGGCGATTTGCTGCTGGAGAACCGCATCGTCTTTCTCCAGGGCGAGATTTACACCGGCAACGCCAACGAAGTGGTGATGAAGCTGCTCTATTTGCAGAGCGAGAATCGCCGCAAGGACATCCACTTCTATCTGAATTCGCCGGGCGGCGACGTAGCCGCGACGCTGGCGATTTACGACACGATGCAGATCCTGAGCTGCCCGATCTCGACCTACTGCGTCGGCCAGGCGGCGAGCGGGGCGGCGGTGCTGCTGGCAGGCGGCACCAAGGGCAAGCGGTTCGCCCTGCCCAACGCCCGCGTCATGCTGCACCAGCCGTACGGCGGCGTGCAAGGGCAGGTCAGCGATATCGAGATTCAGGCCGAGGAAATCCTGCGCTATCGCGAGGTCCTCAACCAGATTCTCGCCAGGCACACCGGCCAGCCCATGGAAAAGATCGCCAAGGACACCGACCGCGACTTTTTCCTCGGCGCCGACGCGGCCAAGACTTACGGCGTCGTGGATGAGGTGCTCAAGAAGATGCCGGGCGCGGAGCCTGAGGACAAAGATTAAACGAATGACGAAGGACGAAATTCAAATGACGAATCAATGTCGAATGTCGGAATGACGAGTTTGACCTTCGACCTTCGACCTTTGACTTTCGACATTCGTCATTCATTCGTCATTTGAATTTCGACCTTCGACATTTTGAATACATACACAGCCGACGGAGTTCGATATGCCCCTGATTCCCTATGTTGTCGAAAAGAGCGGCCGCGAAGAGCGGGTCTACGATATTTACAGCCGGCTCCTCAAGGACCGGATCATCTTCCTGGGCACGCAAGTCAACGACGAGGTGGCCAACTCCGTCGTGGCCCAAATGCTGTTTCTGCAATCGGACGATCCGAAGGCCGACATTCACCTCTATATCAACTCGCCCGGCGGCAGCGTGAGCGCCGGCATGGCCATCTACGACACGATGCAGTTCATCACCTGCGACGTTGCGACCTACTGCATCGGCCAGGCGGCGTCGATGGGCGCCGTGCTGCTGACCGCGGGGGCCGCGGGCAAGCGCCACGCCTTGCCCAACGCCCGCATCATGATCCACCAGCCCCTGGCCGGCATGCAGGGCACGGCCGAGGAAATCATGATCCACGCCAAGGAGTTCAAGCGGATCAAGCAGCGGATGAACGAAATCCTGATCAAGCACACCGGCCATCCGCTCGAGAAAATCGAGCAGGACACCGACCGCGACCGCTTCATGTCGGCTGCCGAGGCGGTCGAATACCGCCTCGTCGACAAGGTGGTTGAGCACATGCAGGTCGTGCCGCAGCCCAAGCGCGAAGAATAGGCGACTTGAGGGATTGGCACGCGAGCTCCAAATTATCCTTTGCTGCTCTCTGCTCGCGGGTGCCCGGCTGTTCGCTGGAGGGCCATTCATGGCCCTTTGTCTGGTTAGGCCCGCCGTTTACGGCGGGTTCGACATCAATCGCGTCGCGCCGGCTCCATGTTTTCGGCTCGCCCGCCGCGTCGCGGCGGGCGAGCCGAAAATGTAACCAGCGGAATTGCGGCGCGTGTGAACCCGCCGTAAACGGCGGGCCTCTTGAGCAAAGCCCCGTGAACGGGACTCAACTTGCGCGGCTTAGCGATTGAGCAGGACACCGTTTAGGGGCAGTTTATTTCCAGCAACCTGCCTTACCGCTCGATCACCCGCGAGTTGCCGGGCGCCGCGGCTTCGATCGGCTGGGCGGCAACTTCCGCGGCCGGCGGCTGGCTGGCGGCCATCGCCTCGGAATACTTCTTCGCCATGTCGGCCGCGTCCTCAAAGTTCAAAAAGGCCGGCGGCTGGCCCGGGACCAGCTCGATCGCCATGCCGGCGATCCGCCACCCTTCGGCCTGCCGGCGGAGCACCCAGACCACGTCGTAGGTGATCGTGCCGTCCGGATAGGCCTCGGTCCACACGCTGGTGACGTGCGCCCCGTGGGGATTCTCGGGCAAGTACTCGGCCGGGCGGACTTCGTACTGGGCGTTGGCCGCACTCTGCGGGTTGATCTCAAAATTCTCGCGGGCCGTTTCCTCGCGGGCCTTCTGCGTCAAAAGCGCGGCCTTCGTGGCGATGTCCCCTTGCTTCATCGCGTCGAGGAAGGTCTGCACGACCTGCTCGGGCGTGGCTGTGACCGCGACCTGCACCGACGGCAGCTTCGCCGCTTCTACGGCATTGACGCCGGGGACTTCAGGCTCCGCCGCAGTCGCCTCCAGCGGTGTCTGTCCCGCAGTCTGACCCTGCGCCGCCGGCGGCTGCGCTTCGCCGCCACAGCCGGCAAGTCCGATACCACCGCACACAACGAGGCACAGCAAACCGCGTCTCATGGCTGACTCCATCCGTGGATTGCAGATTCCCTTCCTTGGGGCGGCGGAGTGTCGCAGGATCGTCCCGGCTGGTCAACCTGAAGTATCCGCAGTGCACCGCAAGCTAGCACGTGATAGCACGCCTACCCTTTCCGGCGTGCGCTGCGTCACTCAGATGGCAAATCGCCCTTGAGCTTCTCGAGCAGGTACCGAATCAGGTCTTCGATAGTTTGAAGCTGCTCCGCGTCGTCATCGGGAATATGTACACCGAACCATTCTTCGAATTCCATGACGAGTTCGACCGTATCCAAGGAATCCATTCCGAAATCTTTGAGCTTCGTTTGAGGCGAAATCTTTTCTGGCGCGACGCCCAATGGCTCGGCATACATCTTTTGCAGGATTCTCAGCAATTCTGCCGACTTGACCAGCAGTACGCCGCAAGCCGGACAAGTCGCATCGTCTCCCGGCTCCGAGAATTCGAGCTGTGTTTCTGTCCCGCAAAGCGGACAGCGAGCCGGGAACCCTTCGGGCGTGCGCGATGAGATTGTCATGGAGTCGCTGCCGCCGTCCGCCACAGCCACCGCAGCGAATCCGGCAGAATCGCCCCGCCGTGCTTGCCGTTGTGGCCCCCCTCGCCGCCGACGAACTGGTAGTCGTAGTGTTTGAACTTGAGGGCCGATTCCATCTCCAAGTTCGCCAGCCACCAGTTGCCGTTTCGGGTTGTCGAGGTCCCCCTTGCCGTCTTGAAGCAGCGCACGGATTGGCTTGTTCGGGGTCTTGCGGATCATCGCATGATACGCGTGCCCGCCGCGGATGTTCGTAAAGCTGCCCACGTGGCTGAGCACCTTGCGGAACTGGTCCGGCTTCTCCCAGGCGACTGTCCACGCGCAAATGCCGCCCGATGAAATGCCGCCAATCGCCCTCCGCTCGGGGTCGCTCGTCAGCGCCAGCCCCGACTGCTTCGCCGCTTCGGGGAGCATCTCGTCGATCAGGAACCGGGCGTACTGATCGCTCAGAGTGTCGTATTCGACGCTGCGGTTATTCGCCTTCCACGGATCGCGCGGCAGCTCGTCCCCCGTTTGTCCAGAATTCTTGTGCCCCGGGTTGATGAAGACGCCGACGATCGGCGGCAGCTCCTTCTTGTGGATCAAGTTGTCGAACACGATCGGCACGCGGAACTGGCCATCTTCCTTCACGTATGCGTGGCCGTCCTGAAACACCATCACGGCGAAGTCGGTCTGTTCCTTCTGACTAGCAGCAGCCGGCACATACAGGTAGTACTCGCGGATCGTCCCTTCAAAGACGTTGCTCTTCCACACGTGTTTGGTCACCGTGCCCTGCGGCACACCCTCCTGGCGCTGCGAGTCGGGGCCGAGGACGTATTGATCGTCGGGGTCCGCGGCGTGGCAAACGGCTGTGAAAGACATGACAATGGTCAAGTAGTAGGCACACTCGGTGTGCCTTGAAAGTCGTACGGCACACGGAGTGTGCATGCTACTTGGAGCGAGGCCGGCGCGAAACATGGGGCGGTTCCTGGGAGGGGAGCCATGGCAGAACAGGCTGCGAATCGACCCAGATTAGCATGGCTAAAGCCGCGGTTCACAATCCGCGGGCTGCTTTGGATGACCGCTCTCGTTGCGGCCCTCTTCCCTGCCAGTTGGTTTGTCTGGTTTCTGCTACTCAACGCGTCGACCGCATGGGGCACCCACGCCGTCCTGGCAACTGCCGTGCTTCTGGCAATTGCCGCGGCAGTCGCGCTGAGCCGTGATGGTGCGACGCGGGCTTTCTGGAGCGGATTTGCTGCGGTTGGTTTCGTGTATTTTCTGCTTGTGGTGTGCAACATCGCGGCCCACGGCGGGGGAGGAGGAGGTTACGTGTTCGACCGCGAAAAGCTTGTCACGGAGCAATGGAACCAGTGGGTCTATCGCGAATACGTTATGCCGAAGTTGATGCCGATGCCGGGGATGCGGGGCGGCTACAACGTAGGGCCCGGGTCACCTGCCTGGGAAGACTTCGAGCAAGTTGCCGATTCGCTGTGGACGTTGCTGTTCGCCTGTGGCGGCGGTCTTGTTTCACTCGTGATCTGGACGACGGGCCCTCCGCGGCCTGCGCGTGGAGCTGACAATGGGCAGTCCTGAGGCCAATCGCGACGGTCTGCGATTCTCGCTCCGCACCATGCTCATCGGCATGGCGGCCATCGCCCTGATGATCCCTCTCGGCGGCTACGCGCTTCGCAATGCGTCGAACTGGGTCGGCTCGCTGACCTTTCTCATCACCACGATGATTCTGGCCGGCATGGCCTGTCTGGCTTTCAACCGCCAGGGGGTCAGCCGGGCCTATTGGACCGGCGCGGCGATCTTCGGCATCGCCTACTACATCATCGGCGGCGATCCTTGGAGCCAGCCGTACAACTACGAGCTGTTCACCGAGACGATCGTCACGGCCGCCTACAACCAGTTCTATCCCGAAGGAGGCGCCGCGCAGCCGCCACAACCCGAGCCGCTCCCGTATCCCATCCCGGACAGCGCGGAGGAACTCGAAGAGAACGGCACTTTGGCCACTCCCGTCCAGCCGGGCCCCGACCCGCCGGACCTGCGCGACTTTGTGATGGTGGCCCACATGTTCTGGTCGCTGCTCTTCGCCTTCGTCGGCGGGTGGGTGTCGCTCGCGATGTATTGGACGGGGAGAAGGCATTTGGCGGGGTCGTGAACAGAAGGAAGCAAA
>JAKEHX010000346.1 GCA_022614795.1 Planctomycetaceae bacterium
GAATGGATCGCCTCCACGAGCGTGACCGAACTCCATGACGGGACAACACCTTGCGTCGACTCGGGATAACCCCCCGAACATTCAACTACTGAATTTGCAAAATTCGCAATTTGAAGGTAGCGGAAGTCGCCAGACTTCCGGGATTGAGGCGCAATTTGCCGGAACTCTGGCGAGTTCCGCTCCACATTCAGGAGCGACTGCCATGTCCGCCGGCCCCCATGCGGCGATTCCCGTCGCCACCGCCCGCGAGCGGCTGGCCGCCCGCCTGTTCGATGCACTCTGGGACACATATCGCCGCCGTGTATCGTATGTGCAGACCTACGAACAGGTCATCCGCAAGGCGGGGGCGACGTTCTTCAACGACCACATCGCCTTTCGCACCTTCGCCTGCCAGCAGCCGCTGAGCGGAATCGCCACGATTTCGCGGATCTTCGAGGCCCTCGGCTACCGGGCGGCGGGCAGCTATCACTTCGAGGACAAGCAGCTTAGCGCCATTCACTTCCAGCATCCCAACCCGCAATTCCCCAAGCTCTTTATCTCCGAGCTGAAGGTCTGGGAACTTCCGGCTGCTCAGCGCGAGACTATCAACCGCGTGGTCCGCAGCCATCGCCCGCCGGTGAGCGAAGCGATCCTGGTCGCCTTGCAGAATCTCGATCAATATGCGGGTGCCACTGCTGGCTTGCCCAGCAGTGCCGGCAGCACGGGTGGACAAGCCACCCGTGGCACCCCTCAAAGCCGGCCGGACGAGTTTGACAGCGCTGACGAGCTCCTCTCCAAGGTCGTCGCCCAGTTCCACGAATTGCCGTGGCTGTTGCCGCGGCGCGAAGACGTGGTCGAGCTGAACAACGTCAGCCAATACGCCGCCTGGGTGCTGGTGCACGGCTACAACGTGAATCACTTCACGTCGCTGATCAATTCGCACGGCGTGGCGGCCCTGGACGACATCGAGAAGACGATCGACGCCCTTTCGGCCGCGGGCGTGCCGATGAAGAGCGAGATCGAGGGCGAGCGCGGCAGCAAGCTCCGCCAAACCGCGACGGAGGCGGTGAAGATCGACGTGCAGGTCGCTGATCAGGGCCTGCCGGTAACGATGCCTTGGACCTATGCCTATTTCGAGCTGGCCCAGCGCGACACGGTGGTCGATCCGGCGAGCGGCAAGCGGGTCCGCTTTGAAGGATTCCTCGGGCCGCAGGCGACGAACCTCTTTGAGATGACCCGCGTGAAATAGCAGACTCAAATGACCAAGCATCAAGCACCAAATCACAAACAATTTCCAAGGTCCGAAATCACAATGCTCGAAACGCTTCATCGGCTCCCGCAGAGGCGGACCTGGCGATTCGCTCGTTTCGATCATTTGCATTTGCGGAATTCGGATTTGTTTGGTTCTTGGTGCTTGTGATTTTGTGCTTCGACTCTGGCCTGTATTCGCTGCTCGCCACGACGCCGCCACTATGGAACTGCACCAGCTCCGCTATTTCGTGGCGGTCGCCCAGGCGGGCAACTTCAGCCGGGCCGCCGAGCGGTGCCACGTCTCGCAACCGTCGCTCAGCCAGCAGATCCAAAAGCTCGAACGGCGGCTCAAGCAGCCGCTGTTTCATCGCCTGGGGCGGAAGGCGGTGCTGACCGATGCGGGGCGGCTATTGCTCGATCGGGCGATGGCCATTCTCGCCGGCGTGGACGATGCCGAGCGGCGGCTGCGGTCGGGCGACGAGGCCCAAGGGGCGCGGCTGGCCGTTGGAGCCATACCGACCGTCGCCCCATTCGTCTTGCCGCCGACGCTGGAGAGCTTTACCGCCAAGGCGCCGCATGCCGAGCTGATCGTCCGCGAGGATGTGACGGCCCAGCTACTGCCCGCGGTGATCGAAGGCGAGTTGGACCTGGCCCTCGTGGCCCTGCCGCTGACGGACTCGCATCTGGAAATGGAGGAGCTGTTTACGGAGCCGCTGCTCTTGGCAATGCCGGAAGGACACGCCTTGGCCGGCCGCAAGCGGGTGACGGTCCGCGATCTGGCGAGCGAGCGGTTCATTCTGCTCAGCGAGATGCATTGCCTGGCCGAGCAGGTGCTCAACTTCTGCCGGGCTCACGAGTGCCAGCCGTTCATCGCCTGCAAGAGCGCCCAGATCACGACGATTCAGAAGCTGATCGCGCTGGGACAGGGGGTTTCGCTCTTACCCGACCTGGCCCGCCGGAGCGACGAATCGGGCCGCATCCTCTATCGCCCGCTTTCCGGCGAGCAACCGCGGCGGACAATCGGTGTGGTCTGGCACAAGCACTATTTCCACAGCCCGCTGGCCGCGCGGTTCCTGACGGAGCTGCGGCAATGGGCCAAGCGGTTGGGGGTAAAGTAGTAGGCACACTCCGTGTGCCGTTGCGGCACGGCACACGGAGTGTGCCTACTACTTAGCGGGCCTTTGTGCCAAATTTCACAAAGTCGCCGCCGTTTTGCAAGAAAAAGTTTGACGCCACCAGTGCGCCCGCGCTATCTTGAAAGTTGCTGATCGCAGGCCAGCTTATCTACGCCAGACGATTGGCCGCTTAGTCACCAAGTTCACCCGCAGCATGGGCCAGCACCGGTCCATCGGTCGGGACATCGGCTGGGATAGCCGGGCTAAGTACTTCCGGCAATACGCCGACGGGTAGTGCGAGGTACAGAGAAGCCGCACGGTTTTGGGACAGTTCGTTTCTTGGTTCCCCAGCGGAGACGATTGCGATGTTGTTATCGGAGATCCTGGGCGCGAAGGGGCGCATGGTGCACACGTGCACGCCGGAAGACACGTTGGCGGATGTGGTGGATTTGATGGTGGGCCACAACATTGGTTCGCTCGTGGTGCTCAAGGAGGGGGAGATGGTGGGAATCATCACGGAGCGCGACCTCCTTCGGGCCAGTGCCGCCACGCGCGGGTCGCTCGAGCACACGCGGGTCCACGAGCGGATGACGCGGTGCCCGATCGTTGCGTCGCCCAGCGACGACCTGCCGGACGTGATGGGGGTGATGACCGAGCGCCGCATCCGGCACCTGCCGGTCGTCGAGCAGGGCCGGCTGGTCGGCATCATTTCGATCGGCGACCTGGTCAAGGCTCAGCACGACGAATTGTGCCGCGAGAACCACTACCTGAAGAGCTACATTCAGTCGTAGCGTGGCCGACGCTGCCAGCGTCGGCAGCCGGGATCGTTTACGCGGGAACAAGGCGGCCGTCGTCGATCTCATAGCGGCGGTCCAGGTGTCCGGCCAGCTCCGCGCTGTGCGTGACGACCAGCAGCATCGTGTTCTCCTGCCGCTGCATTTCGACCAGCAACGAGCCGATGGCGGCTGCGGTCTTGCGGTCGAGGTTGCCGGTGGGCTCGTCGGCCAGAAGCAGCGCCGGCCGCAGCAAGAGGGCCCGCGCCACGCCGGCACGCTGGCGCTCGCCGCCGGACAGCTCCGCGGGCCGGTGCGCCAGTCGCTCGCTCAGGCCGACGCGCGACAAGAGGTCTTTGGCCCGCTCGACGATCTCGCGGGCGGGCGCTCCGTCGGCCAGGGCCGGAATGAGCACGTTCTCCAGCACCGAGAGCTGCGGCAAGAGATGATGGTCCTGGAACACGAAGCCGATGTTGCGGTTGCGAAAGCGGGCTAGTTGCGGCTCGTCCAGGGCGAAGGGGTTTTCGCCGCCCAGGGTGACGCTGCCCGACGTGGGCGCGTCGAGCGTGCCGATGATGTGCAAGAGCGTGCTCTTGCCGCTGCCGCTGGGCCCGACGATGGCGGCATTCTGGCCCGCCGAGAGTTCCAGCGACGCTTCGCGGAGAACAACGAGCGGCTCGGCACGAGTGGGAAACTCCTTGGCGACGCGATCGACAACGAGGTCAGGCATGGCACTAAGGATTCACGAAAAACGACGGCGGCACAATATCTGAAGCACCAAACCGCAAGCACCAAGCACCAAACAAATTCCAATGACCAACGAAACAATGTTCCAAACGGCTGCCGGTGATGGCGCTTTCGCACGACCGCGGGGTATGTTTAGGACATGGGATCCTTGGGATTTGGAATTTGTTTGAGATTTGGTGCTTGGAGCTTGGACATTGGCTCGGCCGAAGCTCGCGTGCGATGGCTGGGAATGTGCACGGCGAGTGGCTACATTGCGCCCTTTCATGGCAAAGCACGCTGGCACTGCTGGGCAAGCCAGCAGTGGCACCCGGCGGCGCAACTAGCAGCGGGGCGGAGGTGGGTCATGGCGTTTTCGTTCCAAGGGCACGTGGCGATCGTCACCGGCAACAGCACCGGGCTGGGCAAGGCGATCGGCCTGGCACTGGGCCGCGCGGGCGCGAAGGTGCCGGTGAATTTCGCCCATAACGAGGCCCGCGGCGGCAAGGCGCTTGAGGAGTATCAAAAGGCGGGCATCGAGACCTGCCTGGTGCAGGGTGACGTGACGACCGAGGCCGGTGTGGAGCGGCTCTTTGCCCAGACCGAGAAGCAACTAGGCAAGGTCGATATCATCGTCCCCAATGCGACTTGCGAGCAGCCGCTGAGGCCGATCGAGCAGTACGACTGGGCGTTTTACCAGACGATGCTCGACTTTTTCATCAAGAGCCCGTTTCTGCTGGTCCGCCGCGGCCTGCCCGCGATGAAGCACAAGAAATGGGGGCGGATCATCAACATCACCAGCGAGGTTTTTCACCGCTCGGTAGCGCCGTTTAGCGCCTACGTCGCGGCCAAGGGGGGACAGATCGGCTGGTCGCGGAGCATGGCCCGCGAGCTGGCCCCGTTTGGCATTACGGTGAACATGGTCGCCCCCGGATGGATTCCGGTCGAGCGGCACGAGAAGGACCCGCAAGCCGAGAAGGACGCGTACCGGGCGCTAATCCCGACGGGCCGTTGGGGCGTGCCGCAGGACGTGGCCGACGCGGTGCTGTATCTGGCGAGCGAAGAGGCGTCGTTCGTGACGGGCCAGACGATCTGCGTGAATGGCGGGATGACGCCGTGGTAAAGAGTAGGCCCACACTCCGTGTGGGCCATGCTTCGCGGAGAGTCGTCATTCGCGAGGGAGAGTTAAGCGCAGTGCAGCATCGCTTGTTGCGCCATGTCCCACACGGAGTGCGGGACTACTAGCGCAGATACGTATTGCCGTACGCCGGGGCGTTATAGCCGGCGTTTTGCACGCTGCTGCCGGCGGTGCTGCCGGGACGATAGCTGCCGGCGGGGAGATTCAGCGAGGCCGGCACGCTCGTCGCACCGGCGGCAGAGGCGGTCGTGGCTGGCGAGGCTGTCGTGGCCGGCGAGGTCGAGGCGTAGGTGTTGTTGTAGGTCCCGTAGCTTGTCGAAGCGGTCGCGGCCGGGCTGACCGTGCTGCCAGCGCCCGACGGAGCGCTCGACGAAGGGCTCGTGGACGAGGGGCTGGTCGTTGACGGCGGAGCATAGCTGCTGCTCGAGCTGGGCGGCGGCTGATAGTCCTTCCACGGGCCAACTGCCGTCGAAGGTATTGTGCTGCTCGGCTGTGTGCCATAGCTCGGCTGTGTGTTGTAGCTCGGCTGTGTGTTGTAGCTCGGCTGCGTTCCATAACTGGGCTGGGTGCCATAGCTGGGCTGGGCGCCATAGCTGGATCCGCTGCTCGGCTGGGTTCCATAGTTGGGCTGGGCGCCGTAGCTCGATGCATCGCCGTAGGAAAGCGATGAGCCGTAGCTGGAAGCCGGCGAGGGGCTCGCCGCCCCTTGGCCGTAGGTGCTGCGCTGGTCGGCAGTGCGATAAGCGTCGCCGGAAGTCGCAGCCGGGGAAATGTTCCACGATTGGCCGGAGCCGGCGGCCGGCGAACTGTAACCGCCGGAGCCGTAACTGCTGCCAGGCGCGGAAGCGCCGCCAGCCGGGGTGGCTGTCGTGGCGTACGGTCCGGTTTGATAGCCGACCGAGGGCTGCACTTGGCTGGACGCGCCGGGCGTTTGATAGGCGGTCGCAGGCTGCGTCGGATAGCTGCCAGGCGACGAGCCGGTCGTGGGATAGGTGGTTGCGCTCGCGCCGCCGGTGGCGGTGGTGGCCGCGGCGCCGGTGGTTGTGCGACTGGATCCAGTCGTGGAGGACGCCAGGCTGGTGGAGGCGCCCGGAGTGGACGTGGTCGAGGGCTTGGGCACCGTCGTCGGCGGCTTGGAGGCCAGGGCGGTGCTTGTTCCACCGCTGCCCCAGCCCCAACTGGTCCAGCTCGACGGCAATCCCCAGCCGCCCGTCGATTGGCAGCCGGTCGATGTGGCCAAGAGCGACAAACCGATCAGGCCCGACAGCATCCACCGTGAGAGTACAACTTGCATGGCTCGTACATCCTTGTCCAAGTCCGCCTTGCCGCGGGCAAAGCAGATGAATTCCTTCCAGCGCCTAATACTGCTGGCAACCAGCCGCCCGCTGGTGGCCAGCTTGCGCGTGGCTCCATCGTGATGGATCGGCCGGTCGCCCCGCAAAATCGACACAATTCATAAAGTCCGGCCAGGAATCACAGGTGGCCCCCGAATGGCAGGACCCTACGCCGGTTTGGGGGCGGGAGGGTAAAGCGCAGGACAGCGGCGGTCAAGGGCAAGTTGACACGTAGGGCGGATTTCCAATCCGTCATTTTGGGACGGATTGGAAATCCACCCTACGTCCGCTAGCGTGCGCCCAACCGCGCCAAGCTGCTGCCCGTGGCGATGCATGCACTGGCCCCCGCCCTTCGGTCGATAGGCCGATTAGCCGACCGTCTCGCTGCCGATCAACCCATCGCCAGTGCGACGGTAGTCAGGAGCGATCGAGGCAATGGACGTAAACCGGAATCAGGTTTTCATGGCGGGGCTGATCGTGTTCCTGTTGGGCATTCAGCTCCGCATGGTCGAGGCCTTTGTTTTGAACGAGCGGGCGACGCAGTTCCTGGCGCAGCGGATTCAGGAGTTCAAAGGGAACCAGGTCGCCAGCACCAGCGATCTGCGCACGCTGTTCGCCTCGCAGGCCCCGATCGCCAAGAAGCGGATCGCGCCCCCCAAGTGGATCGGCTGGGCGCTGGTCTCCGTGGGCAGCGTCTTGATTCTGCACAGCCTGGCGATGAAAAAGCCGGGGGGATAGCTGTTAGCGTCTGATCTCGGGATCAGGCGTGCAAGATTGTTGCCGCAGCGGCGAAGTGCCCATTGCAATTGTCCCTCGCTTGCCGCGGCTGTCAACTTTGCCGCCCCCGCGCCGGCTAAAATGCCATGATGCCTCGTTTCCGCACGTCCACCGGCATCTTTCTGATCGTCGCCCTGGCCGCGATTGGCCTGCTACTGGTCTGGGTTCCGCCCCAATTGATCGCCCAGTACGAGCAGGTGAAGCAATACGGCCCGGCTTGGACCTGGCTCTATTTCGGCTTCGTCGGCACCGGAGCGGCGATCCTGCTGGGCATTACCGGCACGGTCGCCTGGCAGCTGTGGCGATCGACCCGCAACAAGGCCGCCAGCCGCCAGCGGCAAGCCAAAAACCCGAGCGAACTGACCGCCGACGAGAAGCGGCGGGCCGTGGCCGAGAACCTGGCCGCCGTGGACGACTTGCGGGCCGACCCGGCCGTGCGCGACCAGATGCGGCGCGAGCTCGAGTCGCTGGTCGCCAAGGTCGAAGAAAAACAGGCCGCGCAAACGCTCGAAATCGTCGCGTTCGGAACGATCTCCAGCGGCAAGTCGTCGCTGCTCAATGCCCTGGCGGGGCGGGACGTATTTCAGACCGATCCGCGCGGCGGCACGACTCTGCGGCGGCAGGAAATCCCCTGGCCGGGCGACGACCAGGTGCGACTGGTCGATACGCCCGGCCTGGGCGAGGTCGAAGGGGCTGAGCGCGTCGCCGCGGCGGCCGAGGCAGCGAGCGATGCGGACCTCGTCTTGATGGTGGTGGATGGCCCCTTGCGCGACAGCGAGCATCGCCTCCTTGCCCGGCTCGGGGAGATGGAAAAACGGGTGCTGCTGTGCCTGAACAAGGCCGATTGGTACGAGCCCGCCGAGCAGGCCAAGCTGCTCGGTCAGCTTACGTCGCAGGTCCGCGGCATTGTCGAGCCCGCGGACGTGCTGGCCGTCCGTTCGCAACCGGTCGTGCGGACCCGCGTGCGCGTGCTGGCCGGCGGCGGCGAGCACGAAGAGCAGGTCACCGAGCCGCCCGATATCAGCCCGCTGGCCACGCGCATGCTCCAAGTGATCGGCCGCGACGGTCACGATCTGATCCTTGGCAATCTGCTCCTGCAATCGCGCGGGTTGGTCGAAGAAGCCCGCCGCCGCGTGAAAGAAGCCCTCGACCGCCGCGCCTGGGAAATCGTCGATCGCTACACCTGGGCCTGTGGAGCCGCCGCCGCGCTCAGCCCGCTGCCCCTGTTGGATTTGTTTGCCTCCAGCGCCTTGACCGTCAAGATGGTCGTCGATCTGGGGCGCGTCTATCGACAGGACATCGACGCCAACATTGCGGTGAACGTGCTGGCGCAGCTGGGCAAGAACCTGATCGCGATTCTCGGCGTCAATGCCGCCGCACCTGTGGTGGCCAGTGCCGTGGCCTCGCTGCTCAAGTCGGTGCCGATCGCCGGGACGATTGCCGGCGGCGCTCTTCAGGGGCTGGTGCAAGCCCTGGTGACGCGGTGGATCGGCGCAGTCTTCATCGAGTATTACAAGTGCGAGATGCAAGTGCCGGCCGAGGGGCTGGCGAACATGGCCCGGCGTCAGTGGCAGAAGCTCACAAGCCCCGCGGAGCTGGTCAAATTCGTGCAGCTGGCCCGCGAGAAGCTGCGGAAGGCGGATTTCTGATTCGTCAGCGTGGTACTTGTGGATGACGCCTACGAGGAGGCGCGTGAAAGGGCTTGGAATGAAATGCGATCTCTGCGGCTGTCAATTCTCAGGCCGAGAGGCGGTGCAGGACACTCGCAGCGATGCTGGTGTGGGCGGGAGGCGAGCCACCAGGACAGTACTAATCACGTTCTGTCCTGAGTGTGCCGCAAGCCGAGCGGCTACCCGGCAATTCGTCCTTTGGGTCGTGGTCGTCGGTTTGGCATTGACAATTGCGATCGGCAGCCTGCTCCACCTGTTCCTGAGATAGTAGTGCTACGGCTTTCCCACGCAATACAGCATGCGGTCCGCCCGGATCAGAAGCGCCTCGCCCGCAATCGCCGGCGAGGCCATGGTCTGGCCGATGAGCTGGCTGCGGCCTAGCTCTTCGTACTTGAGCCCGGGCTTGACCACGGTCGTCACCCCCTCCTGACTCGTGAAATACAGCTTGCCATCGGCCGCGATCGGGCTGGCCGCGTAATTGCCGCCCAGCCGCTGTTGAAAGTGTTGCCGCCCGCTCTTCGCATCGAGGCAGGTCAGCACGCCCAGCGACGAGACGAAATACAGCCCGTCGCCGACGACGATCGGCGACGAAATCTCCGGCACTTGCTTCTCGTAGCGCCAGGCCACGTGGGTTTCGGTCACGTCGCCCCGGCCGTCGATGCGAATCGCCCATAGCTGCGGCTTCAGGTAGCCGGTGCAGATATAAACGAGGCCGTTCTGATAAACGGGCCGCGGAATGGTCGCATGGCCGTCGCCGAAGCTCGCTCGCCAAAGCTCCGCGCCGCTGGCCGGTTCATACGCACAGACCCACTGCGCCCCCGGCACGATCACCTGCTCTTGGCCCGCATGTTCCACCACCAGCGGCGTGCTGAACGCCCGGCGGTGCTTCCCTTCGGCGTCGATCTTCGGCCGCGGAGTCTTCCAGAGCGGCTTGCCGGACAGCTTGTCGAGAGCGATGACGAACTGCTGATCGGCTCCGTCGCACGCCAGGATGAGCCGGTCTTTCCACAACACGGGCGAGCTGCCAGGACCGGTGATGTCGTCGAGCTGAAAGCGCTCCTTCCAGAGCACTTGCCCGCTCGCCGGGTCCATGGCCACCGTCCCCAGCGAGCCGAAATGGCAAAACAGCCGCTGGCCGTCGGTAGCCGGCGTCGGCGAGGCGTAAGTATTTGTGGCGTGAATCGGCGCCGGGTCGCTAGCGGTGAATAGCTCGATGTTTCGCAGCAGCTCGCCGCTTTTGACGTCCAGCTCGATCGCGTACAGCGTCACCGAAGAGTGCGCCTGAAACTGCTCCTGAAAGTCCTTGTAGAGCCCTTGCTCCAGCTTGCGCTTGCGGTCTTCGGTCGGAAGGGCGAGGCTCTCGGCAGCCGTGAGCCACACGCGTCCGCCCACGACAATCGGCGACGACCAGCCGCGGCCGGGAATCTCGGTCTGCCAGGTGACGCCGCCGAATCCGCCCCAGGCCGTCGGCAGATTTCGCGCCTCGGCGGTGCCGTCGCCCCGCGGCCCGCGGAACTGCGGCCAATCGTCAGCCCGTGCCGGGATCAACAGGCCCAGGCAGATTGCCGCCGCGGCGCGGCAAGTTCGCAGCCAGGAATCACTTTGCATGCTGCATTATAGCTCGCGCGGGTGGCACTGCTGGCTTGCCCAGCAGTGTCCGATGGACCTCAGCCATGTGCTATTGCCCATCGAGGGCCTTGGCGACGGCTTCTTTCATCTTCAAGAGGCCAATCCGCGCGACGCCATGCGGGTCTTCCTTCCAATAGTTCGCGTTGAACAGCTCCAGCGAGAATGCCCCGCGAAAGCCGATCGCTGCCAGATCGCGGATGATCTGCGCCAGCGGGGCGACGCCGTCTCCCGGCATGATCCGGTCCGCGTCCTTGATCTCCGCACGCGGCGGCGTGGCCGGATAGTCGTTCATGTGAATGCACGGCAGCGACGCGCCACTGAGCAGCCGCAAACCGCTGTAATCGCTGCCCCCTTTATAAAGATGATAGACGTCGAGCAACAAACACGCCTGCGGATGGCGGGCCTCGATCGCCACCGTCAGCACCTCCGAGAGCTTGCTGAGCGTCGTCGAAAAACCCCACAGCTCCAGCTCGGCAGTCACTCCTTCTTTCTGGCCCAGCTCGAGCAGGGCCCGATACCGCTCGGCGGCTCTGGCCAGGTCGAGATTTGTTTGCTTCGTGGCGCCGGCCGGCGGGGCGGCGATGTGCGTGCCGCCGATGGCCGCCACCACGCCCATATCCTTCTTGGCCACCTCCAGACCGGCGGCCCGCCGGGCATCGTCATCGACGATCCACTCCGCAAAGCCGATGGCGCTGGCCACCGCCAGGCCGTGATCGGCCAGGCGCTTCTTCAGGTCGGCCAGGCTCCCGCCGGTCTCAACAAACTTGTGCAGGTCGCCCAGCCAGGGCTCGATCGCGTCATAGCCGGCTTTGGCGGCCAGATCGACCTGCTCCGGCACGCTCAGCTTCTGCCCACGGATCGTGCTCGTATTGAGGCAGTATTTGAACGATGCATCGTTGGCCGTGCCTTTGGCGGCGGCGGGCACATCCCGCTTGTCGTCCCCCATGGCCTGGCTTGCAAGCACGGCGGCCCCGGCTGTGGCACTTGCCAGCCAGCCACGGCGCGAGAGGGAAGTGGAACGAGCAGCGAGGCTCATCAGGGCAGCTCCGGAGATGAGTGCGATTCAAGGGTGCATTTTCATTGGGCGGTCGTTGCCGTGCAATCACCGGCGACGCTAGCAGCCGATCGGGATTCCGCACTCCGCAATCTGCGCTCCGCATTCGTCTTCACTGTCAAACTCGGCAAACCCGGCAAGACCCGCGCTTTCGCTGAGCCCGGTTAGATTTTGCCCATCGGCCCGGTCGATGATCCCCGCGTCGGACCAGGGGACTTGTTCTTCCGATGCGCAAGCTGATCACCCAGCGTCGGCATCGGCTGCCAATTTGCGAAGGAGCCATCATGCGGAAGTTCTGGATTTTTCTCGCCGCCGGTGCGGCTTCGTTGTTGGCAGGCGCTGCCGCCCAGGCGGCCGGACCCGCGTGCGCCGAGCCGGCGTGCGGCGCTGAGCCCGCTTGCGGCGCGGTCGCCGGCACCGGCCACTGCTGCGATCGCGGCTGCGGCCACGGTTGCGGTTTGTGCGGCCATGGCTGCTGCTTGGGCCATCTCTTCGGCCACGGCCGGGGCCATGGAGCGAAATACGAAGGCCTCGACGCCTCGTTCAACTGCGGCTGCAACGGCAGCTATAAGTTCCCGGTGCCGCCGCTTTACACCTACCATTGGCCGGGCATGTATCAGCACAATCTGATGACCGACTATCACAGCCCGTGGCGGTTCCCGCCGCTCAAGCCGTACGTCGATGAAGTGCCCGCAGTCGAGATGGGCAGCTACGAGCTGCACGACGTGCAGGCCGCGTCGTACACAACCGCGAGCCGTGTCGTCGGCGAAATCGAACCAATGAGCAGCAGGATGCTCCGTAGTCGGTAATCGCGATTTTTTCACCGATTTCAGACGACTTCCTCCACGGCCGAGGCGCGCTTGTGCGCCTTGGCCGTTGATGCGTTCTTGCTCTTAAGTGGGGCAGGTTCAACCTGCCAGTGCCGTCACAGCCGATTCTTCTGGCAGAACCGGGAAACCCGGCACATTTTTCTCAATTGCTACAGGGCGAGGGGACGATGGGCTTGTAAGCGGCGCATAGGGTGCGGTTTCGCACCTCAGCGCCGGCATCACGACCATCGCGCCAAGAAGTGACTCGGGGGGAACGGGCGATTTTGGCGGCAGCGGTCCTGGCGGAAGCCGGGCCGGCGGCCGCGGCGGCCCGGGCCGATTCATTGCGGCGTTCACTTGGAGGGGGGACGACGATGCGTGGATCGTCACACGTGCGCA
>JAKEHX010000347.1 GCA_022614795.1 Planctomycetaceae bacterium
GCTGGTCGGTCGGGTGGACTACCCTCAAGATCGTCGTCTTGGGCGGCATCGCCCTTGGCGGACTGTCGCTGATGTTGATCGGCCTGTGGCGGTCGCGCGGGACCGTAGCCGCCGTGGGAGGCACGTTCCTGGTCGTCGCGTATTTCCTGGCCTTCGTCGAGCTGGCGGACGCATTGGTCGCCGCCCGCTGGACCTGCACCTTCGGTTCGACCCGTATCACATACTACAGCGACCAGCCCATCGGCCTTGAAGACTCCAAAATCGGAGGCGCCGGCCTGGGGCTTGCCATGATGGCCGCCTGGGTGCTCATTCCGCTCGTACTCTTGCTCGTTTACAGCGCGCTCGTGAAGGAAGCGCAAGATCGTGACGAAGAACCCCGTCCCGAAAAAGAAGTCGATCGCAGCGGCTCGGAGAAGGGCCCGACGACCGTGACGAGTCCTTGCCGAAGCAACGGCTCAAGCTGACCCGGGAGGTACAACAATGTCAGATCCGGTTGACGCTCTCGTCCTCGATCTCCTAGAGTGGATCGGTGGCAAACCCAGGCTGTATCGAGAGGTGATTGAGGCTTGGCGCACATCCTGTCCGCGACTTCCGGTTTGGGAAAATGCCAATGAACGCGGCTTCATAGAGCGTCATTGCCAGGGCTCGGAGGCGACGGTTTCTGTATCAGCGCTGGGAGCGACGTTCCTCGCAGAACGCAGGCACATAATTATCGACTCCAGTTGCGACTAAGAAAGAAAAACCTGTCTGGATGTCAGGACCCTTTTTTTTTTTGTCGATTCACTGCCGAGTTTGTTCGCGACTTATGCAGGCGGAAATTGACAAAACTAAGTATTTCGCCCTCAACTCGAAGGAAGCTCGATGCCCGCCAAGAAGTGGCCTCCACCGAGGTTTCCAATCGTCGAGGGTCGCCACGCGATTACCGACACTTGGTCGATCGACCTTGAAGATAGGTTTGCACGCCGCATCGAGGACGGCGACTTGGTCCTGTGGCGGCCAGGCATAACGATTTGGCTGGCTGTGTGGAATAACGATCATGGCAAATCACAGGCCGAGCGCCTCGCCTCAATCAAGGAATCAGCGGCCCCTGCACGCTTCGACGAGTGTGAAGCAGTTACAGGCAAGATCACGCGTTATTCGTATCGTCTGCGAGACAAGAATGAGGACGGGGCCGTTGAGTCAGTTTACGGCTACATGATCAACGACGATGGCCAATTGGAAATGGCGGTCTATTTTGACGACCCAGCAGACGAGGCGAATGCTCGGAAGCTGGTTGACAGCGTCGCCGAACGGGGCCGCGGCCGATCAGGGCGTTCAACTTGACCGGGGCCACAGTCTTTCCTTGCTAAGATCACTGCGTGTAAGCGGCGCCGGCAACTTGACATTGCGTTCGGCGCCCGGGGGGATGTCGAAGGGGTAGCGCGATGTCTCGAACCGAGTGCGCACTTTGGGTCGGTCTCCTCTTGATATTCAGTCTGACCGGATGTCAACGCGCTGCCCCCACGATCGTCCCGCCCGCGCGTGACGACCCTTCCCCGACCAGTGCGGACTCCTTCGCCGGTTCCATAGGCGGCGACGAGCGCACGGTCGCCGGCATCAAGCTTTGCTGGTGCCCGGCCGGCCGGTTCCTCATGGGCAGCCCGCCGGACGAGCCGGAACGACGTCCGGGCGAGGATCAGGTCGAGGTGACACTCAGCAAGGGCTTCTGGATGGGCAAGTACGAGGCGACACAGGGGCAGTGGAAACGAGTCATGGGAAAGCTGCCGGGCGAGCTGACGGCGGAGTTGCCCGAGGGGGACGACTTCCCCGTGGGCAACGTCAACTTTACCGAGGCGGAGGAGTTCTGCCGAAAGCTCACCGTACTCGGCCGCCAAGGCGGCGAGCTGCCGAAGGAGTGGGAGTTCCGGCTGCCCACCGAGGCGCAGTGGGAATACGCCTGCCGGGCCGGGAAGACGACGGCCACCGCGTTTGGCGACATGCTCAGCAGCAAGCAGGCGAACTTCAAGGGGAAGCCTTACAATGGGGCCGAGGCCGGGCCGTCGCTCAAGCGGGCCGCCCCGGTCGGCAGCTACCCGGCCAACCCGTGGGGCCTCTGCGACATGCACGGCAACATCTTCGAGTGGTGCCGGGACTGGTACCACGCGAAGCTGCCCGGCGGTGTCGATCCCGATCTGTACTCGGCACGGTCCACGGCAGCGTTGAATCGAACCGGCGACGCGTCGCGGGTGCGCCGGGGCGGGTGCTGGGCCGACGAGGGCTGGCCCTGCCGGTCGGCCTTTCGATTGCGATTCGAACCGGAGCGGCGTTATGATCACATTGGCTTTCGCGTTGTGGCCGTTCAGCCGTAACCAACGGGAACCGAGAGCCAGCCTTCCTGTCGAAAGGGCGTAGATTCATGAAGTGCTGTATCTCCTGCAGTGGGCTGGTGGCATTCGCAATATCGCTCGTAGCCGCCACGGGGCAGGCACAGCAACAAGACGCGTCGCCAGCGCCGTTTGAGCAGGAAGAGTTGTTGAAAAAGCTCGCGACTCCCGGCGAACACCACCGGCGGCTTGACGCACTCGCGGGCAAGTGGAAACTAGCCGTGAAATGGCGGAATACGCCGGATGCCAAGTGGGCGGACTCAAAGGGCGAAGCTGAGTATAAGTGGATTCTTGGCGGCCGTTTCCTACTGGAGGAGTTCAAATACGACATGGGAGGCCAGCCGATGGAGTGGTTGGGGATTTATGGCTACGACAACTACCAAAAGAAATACACGGCGGTGTGGGTGGACAACATGGGAACCAACACCGAATTTGCCGAAGGTCAGTACGATCCGAAAGGCCCCGTTTTCAGCTACGCGGGTGAGCAGGACGACCCGGCAACCGGTGGCAAGCGGAAGTTCAAGTGGGTAGTCACAGTCGAAGGCCAGGACAGCGTGCGGTTCGATTCGTATGACCAGGACCCCCGAGGAAAGTTCTTCAAGAACACGGAGGTCAGCGCGAGCCGGCTGCGTGAGTCAAAGCGGAAGTGAAGGACACCAAATTACAAACTTATTGTCCCGAACGGTTGGAAATCGTCATGAACTTGAAATGGACCCGTTCTTTGCTTGTCACATCCCTTCTCCCGATCGCATGCGTTGCGCCGGCGGTCGGCCAGGAGAAGTTCCCCTCGCACGCGCCGATGCGGCCGCTACCGGCGGCGTCGAAGCGGCCACTCGAAAAAGGCACGACCTTTTTCGTCGATGCTGCCAAGGGGGACGATACGAACGACGGCTCAGTGGCGAAGCCGTGGCGCACGATCCAGCGCGGCGTCCATCGTCTCACGCCCGGCGCGACGCTCTACCTGCGCGGCGGCGTCTACTACGAGAAAGTTCGCCCGACGCGCTCGGGCACGGCCGCGGCGCCGATCGTCATTGCGTCCTATCCCGGCGAGTTGGCGGTGATCGACGGCGGCTTGCGCGAGTTCTTCGAATCTCCCGAATCGAGCTGGCAGCCGTTCAAGGGGGGCGCGGAGGGAGAGTATGTTTCGACCAAGGTCTACGCCAACGTGGACGAGCGCAAGATCCCGCACCAGTTCCTGCCCGGCGCCTGGGAGCCGATGTGGGGCATTGAGGACGAACGGCCACTCGCCCTGGGACACTTCGGCGATTCGATGGTGCCGCTGCACGGCTATCGGACGATAGCGGACCTTCGCTCGGCGAACGAATTCATGGTGGATCGCAAGGCGGGCGGCGACGTCGGCGTCTATTGCGGGCCCGGAATGTGGTACAACCGCGCAACCGGACGCATCCACATCCGGCTCGCGCATCATCAGCTTGCGGGCCTGGGCGACCGGGCCTATCGCGGCGAGACCGATCCCCGCAAGCTGCAACTGGTCGTCGCGCTCGGCTTCGGCGACGCCGTCCTGCGCGTCAACGGCGTCAGGCATGTCAAGATCGAAGGCATCATCCTGCGCGGCGCGACCGGCAGTCCGATGATCGAAGTGTATGGCTCCCAGAATGTCCACCTCGATCACCTCACGGTCTACGGCGGTTTTCCGGGCCTGCTCGTCAGCGCTTCGAAAGACATTCGCGTGACCAATTGCGTCTTCCGCGGCCTGGCCGCGCCGTGGTCGGGCCGAGCGCAGATGAAGTACTTCGGGACGGCGTCGTATCAGATCGTCTTTCAAAACAGCCAGCCCGTGAACGAAAACGGCGAGCTGGCGTATTGCGAGTTCACCGACGATCATGACTTCGCATTCCTGCGCTACATCAAGAATCTCCAATTCCACCACAACTTCGTGGACAACTTCAACGACGACGGCTTGGAGTGCGGGCCGAAACTGCGCAGCCATTCGATGTTCATCTATCAGAATCGCATCGGCGCGTGCCTCGGCGTGTTTCAGCAGCACGAGACCGACAAGGATGAAGCGCCGACGGGGCACGATCCCAGGTCGGGCGTCTACATCTTTCGCAACGTGTTCGATCAGCGCGCCGGCGTGTACTATCATCTGCCGGCGAAGGCCGACCCGACCGGCGTTTTCTTGCACGCGGAAGGTCATTTCCTGAGCGACCACGGCGGCCCGGTTTTCCCCGTGATGCGCGTTTACCACAACACGATGCTCAGGCGGACGCCCGTGTTTCGCGATCATTTCCTCTTCGGTCTGGGCAATGTTGGCCTCAATCAGACGGAGCGGGACGTGTTCAACAACATTTTCGTGCAGATGGACCAGGTGCCTGGCGTCAAGTTCATTGGCGCCAAGCAAGCGCGCGAGCTGCGCGAAGGCGGCAACCTCCTCTGGGGCGTGAAAGACGGTCCTGGACTGAAAGGGGATCCGTTCGGCAAATTCCGCGGCACCGCGCTGTTCGCGGACAGCCGCAAGCGCTACGAACCCGGCTGGACAACGCAGGACCGCGTCGCGAACCCGAAGTTCGTCCGGCTGTCTCTGGACGACGCCTCGGCCGATCTGCGTCTTTTGGCCGACAGCCCCGCGGTGAACAGCGGCCAGCCGGTGCCGAAGGATTGGCCCGATCCGTTGCGCGACTCCGACGACGGCGCGCCCGATATCGGCGCGCTGCCGCTCGGCGCCCAGGTGTGGGGAGTCGGCGTGAACGGCCGCATTTCGCTCTTTGGCGGCGCGGTTGTCGCGAAATGAGAACGGAACACCGCATGACTATCGACGACATCATTCGAGAGTGCAATCTCGGGACGTCGAATCGGTAACTCACTTAGCCCACGCGAAAACATGGAACTCATGAAAGCTATTGTTTACGACAGCAATGGCTCGCCCGATGTATTCAAATGTGAAGAGATTGAAAAGCCGACGGCTCGGGACGGTGAAGTTCTGATAAAAGTCCGCGCGGCTTCGGTCAATCCAATGGACTGGCGCATGAAGTGGGAAACCGGCCCCAGCATTCAGGACGAACAGGCAGCCAGTTACAGTGGCGTTCCGTGGCTGATTCGCGCCGAGGACGGTGATCACAGCACAGGCCCGGTCAGCCGCAGAGGCGGGCTCGTGGGTGGTCCCGGTTATCCGCCCTGACACTCGGCGAAAGGAGACGAAGCATGGCGACAGTGAGTCCAGCAGGAGGAAGCCTGGCCGTTGCCGAGGTGCTGCGCATTGCACATCAGGACGCCCAGGCCGTCTACGACGACGTTTCAGGGTTCAAGATTACATTGACGCCTTGCGCCGACGGTTGGCACGTTGATTATGATTTGACGGACCCTCTTATGGCAGGTGGTGGGCCGCATTATGTGATCCACCCCGATACGGGAGAGATTTTGGCCCGACGATACGAGCAGTAGTCCTATGCGGCAAAGGCCGAACGGCTGCACGATCGACGTCCCCTGATCGTGCTCCTGGCATGCAAATCGACGCCGCAGTAGAATGTGTGCGGTTGGCTATAGAAGCGCATGCTGTCCTCCTTGCGTCCCAAAGAAGGATGAGCCGGGCTGAGCCCGCTTCGCGGTTGCCAGCTGTCACGCCGGTACAGACCGCCGGCTACTGAGCCATGGCGCCGGCGGCATAGGTGGGAGGCGCTTTGAAAGGCCACGGGCTCTGACTTTTCTGAGGGTCTTCGATGCGGTCACTGTTCGTAATTCTTGGGTTACTGGTTAGTGTGAGACTGGGCGCCACTTGGGCGGACGAGATACCCGCAGAGTTTAAGCCCTCGATCGAGAAAAGCCTGGCCTGGCTGGCGCAGCAGCAAAACAAGGATGGCAGCTGGCCCGATGTGTGGAAGCAAACGGACGTCGCCTGCACTGGGGCGGCGGGTCTTGCTCTCCTCATGGAAGGGAGCACCGCGGCCAAGGGCAAGTATGTCGAGA
>JAKEHX010000348.1 GCA_022614795.1 Planctomycetaceae bacterium
CCGCTATTGCCCTTGGCCTCGAGGCTGAGCCTGCCGTCCAGCTCACCCGAGTAGGTCGCAGTGACCTTGTCGGTCCCGCTGCCGCCCTCTGCCTCCAGATTCGCCTTGGCCCCGGCGGCGATCGGGCCGGTGACAGTGAGGGTCAGGACGTCGTCACCGCTGTCGCCCTCCACCTCGGCCTTCGGGGAACCCGTGCTCCCGGCCGCGAGGGCGACGGTGGCCGCGACCGTGTCGTTGTCGGCGCCGCCCTCGGCCTCGACCTCGAGCTTGCCGTCCAGGTCGCCCGCGTAGGCCACCGTGATTTTGTCCGTGCCAGTGGCGCCTTCTGCCTCCAGCTCCAGGCGGGCCTTGGAGGCGATGTCCACGGGCGCCGCGGCGGTCCCTGCGTTGAAGGTTATCGTGTCGTCGCCTGAGTCCCCGTCGACGTCGAACTCGACGCGCGCCGTCCCCGTCAGGTCGTTGCCGTTGAAGTCGGCCGTGAAACTGTCGTTCCCGCTCCCGAGGTCGGCATCGAAGTCCAGGCGACCCGTGAAGTTGCCGCCCGCAGCCGACCGCGCGTAGGTGACAGTGTCGTTCCCGGCCTCGGTTTTGACGATGACGCGTTGAATGCCGATCGCGGCGGGGGAGGTGTCGCCATCGCAGGTGACGACAATGCCCGCGGCGCCATTATCGACGATGGCCACGTTGTTGTTCCCGTCGTCGCCGGTGATGCGGAGCGTGTGCCCGGTCACAGTGACCGTACAGCTCGGGCACCAGCGGCTTTCGAGTTCTTCGAGGCGCAGAATTGCACCCCTGTTTGCAGGGCGACGCTTCCGTTCGATGCGATGCGAGAACATGGTGTCTCCTCCAAAAGAATTGACCGTGACGAAGTGAAAGGCTTCAATTGTGCTGAGCGAAGGGCGAGCTGAGCGAAAGGGCGAACCAAAACTCAACTAAGTCAGACGGGATTGACGCGACTACTTTGTCCGGACCCGACTCTGAGGGTGAGAGCCGGCGCAGACCTAAAGATGATACTGGCCCGGATTCAAAATGCAAGCCTGCGGCCGACTCAACCGACCGATTTGCCCCACGTGCTTGGCGATCAATGCCAGTGAATAAGCTCAGCAGCGGCTGGCGCCGCTGTAGTCGATCACCCACGCCCGAATGCCGAGGTCGCGCGCCAGTTGAACATCCGATCCGTCCCGGCGGAGTGACTTGGGAATGTCCTCCAGCACCACTTTCAACTCTTCTGGCCGGAGTTGTGCAGCGTCCCCTGACTCTAACGGCGGCATCGCGGGAGTCGCGGACGCGTTGACCTTGCTTGTTCCTTTGTCAGGGGGGCCGTCGCGCGGCGACACCGGGGACTCAGCGGCCTTGCGGCAGCCGGTGATCGGCAGCAACAGACCGACAACCAACAAGGCGATCGTGGCGATGCTTCGGTCGAGCAAGTCTTGGAAGGGTCGATGCCGGAGCGCAGGTTTCATGGGAAGCTGCTCCATCGGGGCCGGACGCAATACCACAAACAAAATCATCGCGTGAAGAAGGGCCGAACGACCAAGATAAGTTGCCGGGTCGCCTGCAAGGACTTCAAGTCACGAAAGACCGTCATGCCGGCCCGGTCAAGTGCAACGCTTTGTAATGCAGCCTCTCACCCACGGGATACCCGACCGCCCGGCGTCCACAAGCCGAGGACTTCGTCTGCGAGCTGGATGTCCCGAATCGGCTTCGTGCGCGGCTTCGTCGGCGCGGGAAACGATTTCGCCGCGCGACGAAACTCCTTCCAGGGCATTGTTTCGCCGCGCTTTGGAATTTCAAGGTGGAACACCCACCGTTCCTTGCCACGTTCTGAATCGCGAACATAGTGATCTACGACGAGGAGTTGGCCGGGCGCGTAGACGAGGACGCTGTTGTCCTTGTACGTCACGATTTGAATCATCCAGTCTCCCAGCTCCAACTCACTCGCCATCTTCGGCTTGTACGGCCAGTGGAAGCTGGTCGTGGATGAGCGGGCTATGCTCCGTGATCGCACCGCCTGGCGTGACGACACACCAGCGCCGCCGGCCGCCGCGCCGGCGGCCTAGCTGGGCAGCGTCCAGCGCCAGCACGAGCGCAGTTGTCTCCGCGAAGTCGTCGTGAGGATCGTCCGCGTCAGCTCGAAGCTTTGTCGACGCCCGGTCGGACCGCACGGTCCGACCGAAGCTTGTCCGTAACGAAGGAGCGGCGCGGCGTATTTAGATGGCTGAGCCCGGGACTCATCCCTCCCTCCGGCAGAGGGGCAAGGGTGAGGGCACTTCCCGGAAACTCGAATAGTCGAGGGAACTCCCACGCGGCGAAAGCGGCAGGCGACCAGGTGCAGTCGGTGGCGGTGGGTGGCTGCGAAAGGAAGGGCGACGGCGCGTTTAGCGCCTGTGTGCCATCCCGAATGTGCAAAAGGCCGGCATCGTGCCGGCCCCATTCGGTCTTGGCCCCTGGGTCGGCGCTCGGGTCGCGCGCCCGCGTTGCCCTATCCTCCGCCCAGGTCAGAGCAAGTCTAGCACGGAGATTGACATGGCTATGTCACTGACTGGAAAAATCTGCTGATTGGCACTTGACGGCCACACGGCTTCATAGTCGATCAACTTCAGCAGCGGGGCCGGCTGGGCAGCCTTCACACTTCGGAAACCCGTCATGCCGGCCCCGTCTGCTGGAACGGCTGGTTCGGCTCGGAAATCTTGAATGTCCCTTTTTCCCCCTCGAGAATCTACGATCCCCCCTTTTCCGGCCCGCTCGCAACGTCAACGTGCCCACGAAGCGAGGATCCTGAAAATACCGAATCCAAAAGCACCCAAGAAAACGAGTAGGGCTGCGACCTTCGTCACCGCGCACAGTAATGCAACGCGCGGATACAAACCCCAGAACCAATGAACGTGTGCCAATACACCGAGGGCGATGTACGCGATGGCCAACCCCACAGCAGCAGAGCCATAGACGTCTAGATCCTGGCCGCCGATCTGTGGGTCAGCTGGCAGGATCGTATGACCCGAGATCAGGCAATACACGCCGTAAGTGACCAGACCCGGCCCAAGACCTACACCGCCGAGCCAAATTGTCACCAAGCGCCGGACGTCTCGTGGGGCCCAACCTCCATGTCCAGTAGCCGTCTCGCGCTTATTGTTGGTCCGGATTCCCACGATCACCTCGGCGTCGAACGACCAAGCAGAACTGAAAAGCTGCCGGAACCCCGCAGTTTCACGCAAACACTGGGAACAGTTCAACCTCGCAACACCAAGCTGCCGAACGGCTGCGTTCACTTGCCGGGCCGGCTGCAAGGAACGTGATGTCTCGAAAAACCGTATTGCCGGCCCGGTCAAGTGCAACGCTTTGTTAGCCGCCGCTCGTAAGGTCAGTCCTTTACCAGTATTCCGGTCTGTACTCGATGACCGAAATAAAATTCCCATCGGGATCTCGAAAGGAGACAACGTC
>JAKEHX010000349.1 GCA_022614795.1 Planctomycetaceae bacterium
ACGAGCCGTTCATCACGTCGTTCGTCTCCAAAGGCGCGGGCCAGAAGCTGCTTGTCTCCGTCAACGGCCGCGAGCAGCCGGTCCAGCAGCCCGGCGCGGTCGGCCCCGATGCGGGAGCCGCCGGGTTCACCATCGGCAGCCGGGAGGACATTCCGCCAGGCGCGCAAAACTGGTCGGGCGAGTTGGCCGAAGTGCTGGTCTATGACCGCGAGCTGTCGGCGGAGGAGCTTGCCGAGGCGGGCTCGTATCTGGCGACGAAGTATGCTCTTCAAACCGCCTATCGCACCCGCGAGGCGGCCGCAATGTCCCTCGATGCCGCGGACCAGCAAGCGGCCGACCGGGCGTTTCTGGCTGACTTCTTTTTTGCCGCGTTTTCCCGCCCCGCCACGGCCGAAGAACTCGATATGGCCCTGCGGCATATGGCCCAGGTCGACAGCCGGAGGGATGGTTTGGAAGACGTCTGCTGGGCCGTGCTGAACTCTAAGGAGTTTTTGTTCCAGCATTAGCCCGGCGGAGGCGGCGAGGCAGAACTGTTGCCCGTCGGTGGAAGCGGCGGGGAGGAGCGTCCGCCCGCTGGGGCCTCGGCGGCACTTGCGGGCGGTTCGCTGAAGATGGCCTGTTTCATCGTCGGTTCCTGGTCTTTCCAATACTCATTGAACTCATCCGCCGTGAGTTGATGGACCGAACCGTCGCACATCAGCACCGTGCCGCCTTTTTGGGCCGCATCGCGTCGAAAGACCACCATGCTCCTGGAAGTGCCGGCCATGAAGTCTCGAATCTGCATCCCCATCACGACGGTGTAGCCCTCAGCTTCCAGCTTTTGCCGCAGGCCCGCGGGCGCACCGGCGCTTTCCAGCTCTTCCCACGAATTTGGGAATCGCTGATTGGCATCGTGGAAGCTGAAGCGAGCCAGGCCCAATGCCTTGAGGTCGTTAAAGAGCTGCTCACGGTTGGCGGCCTGCTGCGCCTGCTGCATGACTTCGCCCACGCAGCCGGACAGAACGAGCGCGATGATCGAACAGGAGCAAGAAACTGTGATGAAACAGCGCCGCGTCATCGAAGAGAACCTTTCGCAGGAAAGTCGGGGTGCCACACAGGGCCAAGGCGCAATCTTACTGGGCCGCGGCCTCGTGCGGGGAGGGGGCGGCCGCTTGAGGTGCCCGATTCGAATCGCCCGAGTTCCCCGCTAACGCGCCGGGACTAGCCACTTGTCGACACCCTTCACCGCCGCCTGAATTGACGCTAAGTCGCAACGCGGCTACGATTTACGATGGTTCACAGCCATCGCCGGACACCTCCCTCCGAGCAGGATTATGTTCTTGCGCGCTCCCCGCCTCGATGCCTGCTCCTTGCCGCTTGTTGGGCTTGCGGCAGGGCTATTGAGCTACGCGATCAGTACGCCAGCGGTCTGGGCGGCGGCACCCGAACCAACTCCCGAGCAGGTCAAGTTCTTCGAGGAACGCGTCCGCCCGATCCTGGCCGAGAATTGCTACAAGTGCCACGGTTCCGAACACCAAAAGGGAAAGCTGCGGCTGGACCTGCGCGAGATGGCCCTGAGCGGAGGCGAAAGCGGCACGGTCATCGTGCCGGGGCATCCCGAAAGGAGCCTGCTTGTCGAGGCGGTGAAGTGGGAATCGCTCGAGATGCCACCCACCGGCAAGCTCAGCGACCAGCAGATCGCCACGCTCGCCGAGTGGATCAAGCTCGGCGCTCCGATGCCCAAGGACCACGGCGCCGCGGGAATCGAGCTGCGCAAAAACCGCGGCGTCATTACCGACGAAGACCGCCAGTGGTGGGCCTTCCAGCCGATTCGCAAAGCCACTCCGCCCGCGGCCGCTGACGATCGCTGGTCGCGCGGCCCGATCGACGCCTTTTTGCTCGCGCCGCTGGCGAGTGAAGGTCTCGCGCCGGCTCCAGAGGCCGATCGGCAAACGCTGATTCGCCGCTTGAGCTGGGACCTCGTCGGCCTGCCGCCAAGCGCTGACGCGGTCGAGTCCTTCGTGGCCGACGAGCGGCCCGACGCCTACGAGCGGCTGGCCGACCGCCTGCTCACCAGCCCGCATCACGGCGAGCGCTGGGCCCGCCACTGGCTGGACCTGGTCCGTTATGCCGAGTCCGACGGCTACAAGCAGGACGCCTATCGCCCCGAAGCGTGGCGCTATCGCGACTACGTCATCCGCTCGCTGAACGCCGACAAGCCCTATTCGCAGTTCGTCCTCGAGCAGCTCGCGGGTGACGAAGCCGCCCCGCACGATCCGGATGCGCTCTTGGCCACGGGCTATTTGCGGCTGGGGATCTACGAATACAACCAGCGCGACGTGCGCGGCCATTGGGCCAATATCCTCAACGACCTGACCGACGTCACCGCCGACGTGTTCCTCGGCCTGGGCCTCAGCTGCGCCCGCTGCCACGACCACAAGTTCGACCCGATCCTTCAGAAGGACTATTACCGCCTGCAAGCCTTCTTCGCGCCCATCCTGTGGCGCGAGAACGTGCCCGCCGCATCGCCCGAGGAAGTTGCCGAGTATCAGCGGCAGCTGGCGATTTGGGAGGCCCGGACTGCCGACATCCGCCGGCAAATTGCCGAGATCGAAGACCCGATCCGCGCGAGCGCTTCGCAAGTCACCCTGGTCAAGTTCACCGACGACTTGCAAGAGCTGATGGCCAAGCCGCCGGCCGAGCGGACTCCGTACGAAGCTCAGCTAGTCTATTTGTGTTTGTTCCAGGCGACCGACGGGGAGGGGAAGGCCGACGTCGCCGCCAAGCTCAAGGGGGAGAAAAAGGAGCGCTGGGAAGGGCTCAAGAAACAACTCGCCGAGCACGACGCCGCAAGGCCGCGGCCCATTCCGCTCATTCCCACGGTGACCGACGTCGGTCCGATTGCGCCGGAGGTTTCGATTCCCGGTCGCAAGTCCGCTGAGCCGATCGACCCCGGGCCGCCGAGCGTGCTCGATCCTGGGCCGCTGGAGATTCCCGCTTCGCCCAGCTCGCTCACCACGGGCAGACGTACGGCCCTGGCCCGCTGGATCGCCGCGGAAGACAATCCGCTCCCGTCGCGCGTCCTGGCTAACCGCCTCTGGCAATATCACTTCGGCCGCGGACTGTGCGAATCGCCCAGCGATTTTGGCCGCCTCGGCCAGCCGCCGAGCCATCCCGAATTGCTCGATTACCTGGCTAGCGACCTGCTCACCAACAACTGGTCGCTCAAACGCCTGCACAGAAGAATCGTCACGTCGGCGGCCTACCGGCAGGTGTCGCATGGGCCGGCCGTGGCTGCTTCGGCCGCGAAAGACCCGCTCAATCGGCTCTTCGCGCGGATGAGCGTACGGAGGCTGTCGGCCGAGCAAATTCGCGACGCGGCCATCGCCGCCACCGGGGAGCTGGATCCGCGCGTCGGCGGCGAAGGGGGCGACTGGGGCAAGTCGGCCCGCCGGGCGATCTACCTCAAGGTGTTGCGCAACAAGCAGGACGCAACGCTCGACGTGTTCGACGTTCCTGACGGCCAGTCGAGCGCGCCGGTCCGCAACGTGACGACGACGCCGACGCAGTCGCTCTACATGATCAACGGCCCGTGGATGATGGTGCGGGCCAAGGAGCTGGCCCGGCGACTTGGTGATTCGTCGTCAACTCTCGACCAGCGCGTCACGGCGGCCTATCGCGCCGCCTTCAGCCGCGAGCCAACCGCCGGTGAGTTGCGATCGGCCCTCGAATTCCTCCAATCGAGCGACGCAAACGATGATCAGGCCCTGACCGATTTTTGCCACGTGCTTTTGAACGCGAACGAGTTTTTGTACGTCGATTAGCCGGAACCAAACCTGGTCCCGGTCCCTTGCATTTTGACGCTGACTCCCGCCACTCCGGAACCAGGTTTGGTTCCGGCTATTGGAATATGACGACTCCGAACTGCTACCTCACGCGCCGCGACATGCTCGCCCAGGCCGGCACCGGCTTTGGAGCGATCGCACTGGCCGGGCTTCTGTCCCGTGATTCCGCTGCCGCTCCCCGCCTCCCGCATCTGCGCCCCAAAGCCAAAAGCGTCATCTTCCTCTTCATGGAAGGCGGCCCCAGCCACGTCGATACGTTCGATCCCAAGCCGGAGCTGGAAAAGCTCGCCGGCCAGCCGCTCCCAGCGTCGTTCAAGCCGGTGATCCTGGCGATGGGCGAGAAGAACCCGCCCATCATGGCGAGCAAGCGCAAGTGGGCCCGGCACGGCGAAGGCGGGCTGTGGGTCAGCGACTGGCTGCCGAACATGGCCACGTGTGCCGACGACCTGTGCGTCATCCGCTCGCTCTATTCCGACGGCCTGAACCACTCGGGCGGCGTCTGCCAGATGAACACGGGGTCGATTCTCGCCGGCCGGCCGTCGCTGGGAGCCTGGGTCAGCTACGGCCTGGGGACCGAGAACGACAGCCTCCCCGCCTTTGTCGTGATGGAAGACAACGAGGGGCAAACGATCAACGGCCCGCGCAACTGGGGCGCGGGGTTTATGCCCGCCGTGTATCAGGGAACGGCCCTGGCCGCCGGCGTCGAGCCGATCAAGCACCTGGCCAATCCCAAGGACGTGAGCGATGTCCGCCAACGCTCCAAGCTCGCCTTGCTGGCCGAAATGAACCGCCGGCACGCGGCCGAGCGGCCGGAGCAGTCGGAGCTGGAAGCCCGGATCGCCAGCTACGAGCTGGCC
>JAKEHX010000350.1 GCA_022614795.1 Planctomycetaceae bacterium
GAGAGTGGAAGGGATCGTGCTCGAAGTGAGCGACAAGGACCTGGTCGAGATTTCGATCGGCAAGGACGACGGCCTGAAGGAAGGGCACTCGCTCGAAGTCTATCGGGGGAACACGTACATCGGCCGGATCACGATCCGCCGCACCGCTCCCGACCGGGCCGTCGGCCAGATCATCAAGGAACTCCAGCGCGGACAGATCAAGCGAGGGGACCGTGTCTCTACCAAGCTCAGCTAACCCTGCCGGTCCACCCGCCCAGAAACCGGGGACCAACATCTACACGGTGATGTTGATCCTGGCGTTCTGCTTTATCGTCACGGCGACGATCGTCCTGTCGCTGGAGCTGGCCAGGTTCGGCGACTATCCCTGGTGGAAGGTCCCGGCCGGCGGCGGGTCATAAGACACGTAGCTGAAGTCACCAGACTTCAGGACATTCCACCAACTCTGGCGCATTTCACCTACGCGCGTTTTTTCGCTACAATGGATTGAGGCGAAGTTGCGCCGCGAGGCAGCTATGGCAACGGACGATCTGACGAACAGCGCGCCGCGAGCCGGCGACCAGGCGTTCATCGCAGGGTCCGCATCTTTCGCCTCGAATGATGCCGCGGAGCTGTCGATCCCCGACCCGCGCGACTTTCCCCTGTTGCAACTTGCTTACCAGACCTACCTCCGCGACTTGCCTGAGCTGCTCGCGAAGTATCCCGACCAGTTTGTGGCCTACCACGGCGCGACGCGATTGGGAATCGCCGATTCGCCTTGGGACCTTGAGGCGCAGGTAGCCAAGCTCCCACTTGGCGAAGGAGCGCTGTTTACGATTCAACCGGAAGAGGATCCCAACGAGGACAGGTCGCCGGCTTTTCTGTAGGAATTTGAAATGCCGCGGAGTGTCCTCTCGGGTTGGCCCTATTCGGGACAGTTTCGACGCGTTCATTTCTCCGGAAGTGACGCAGCTCTGCACGCCGAACAGCCGATTGTCTGGATCGTCGTGGCGCCGACCGACGTAACGCACATTGACCCCGCCCTGCACCGTTTTCTCCCCGCGATTGTCGATTCAGGATTCGCCGGACGAGTGCTGCTCAATCATCGGCACCTGGCGAAATGGGCGGGCTTGCAGCAGTCCAGCCTCAAGCTAGAACCCAAAACGGAGATGGTGTACGGACAAGTGCTGCCGCGACTGCATTTGAAGGCGTGGCTGCTGACTCAGGACCCGCTGCTCGATGCCGCGGCCGCATATCGCAGTGCCTTCCCGTTGCGCGTTCGCGACGGGGTTACGAAGTCAATCGTCGCACCTTGGAATCAACGTCCTGATTTGCCGCTCTTGGGAATGCGGCTCTTTGGCGACAACCTGCTCAGGCTAACGATTGATGCCCGGAAGCGAACCATCGACCTCGACACGGAACGACGGTGGTGAGCGTTCGGCCGTCGGAGCCGCGCGGTCGGACGCGGGCGTTGGTTTGCGCGGTGCGATTCGTTAGGCTGGAGGGGCAAATGTCCCGTTTCAGCGTGGATAGCGATGGCCGCCGACACGTCCACTGACACGCCTACCGACTCGCCCCTCAGCGCGCCAGCGCCCAGCCCCACGCTTCGTCCGAGGCAGTTTTCCCTGTCCAAGTTGATGCTCGTGATGGTTGCCTGCTGCGTCCTCGCCGCGCTGGCGGGTCGGATGCAGCAGGTCTTCCGGCAGGCCTCTTTGCTCCGCCGCGATCTGGCTCTGGAGCGCGACAAGAATCGCGCCGCCCAGGATGAAGTCGCTCGTCTGCGCCGCGAACTGGAGGTCCTGCATGGCCGGCTCGGCAAACTGACCATTCACGTTCCGAACTCAATCTATTTGGTGGCGCTGCCAGCGAGGGACGAATACGAGTGGAAATGGCGAGTCTATCTGCCGAAGAGAGACCTCTGGCGCGTCGTCGCACGCCACGGCATTGTCTCCGACAAGGGGCTCGTTCCTGACCCCGATATGCCTGCCCCCTATGGCGCTCGCCAATTTGACGCGACTGGCGCATTCGCGGGAGGAGAGCATGAGGTGAGAGCTTTCATTTCGCTCGATCTCGTGCAACAGCGCTCGGTGGTGGTCCAGGTCGGCGACGACACGGTGCGCACGCCCCTCAGCCCCATTCTCGAGCGGCTGATTCTGAAGAACGAGCATGGATGGAGCCTGATGCAGACCGGTTCGGCTCGCCATCTCGACGAGAACAACCCGCTGATCAACAGGGCTCCGTTTCCGGTCACCTTCCCGACCGGCAAGGTCGAATTGCTCTGGTGGAACGTCAGGGCCGATTCGTCCGGGCGCGGCAATCGTGCCATCCAGATTTGGATCGAGCCAGATGACGGATCACCACCCGATTTCGAATCCGGCCCGCCCTTGGGAGCCAATCGCGGTTCGTGAATCCCGGCGATTCGAAATCCAAATGACGTGAACCTCACGTCCCGTGGATTATTACCGTCTTCAGCTCCGTCATTTCCTGTACCGCATAGTGTGGTCCTTCCTTGCCCAGGCCGCTTTCTTTCAGGCCGCCGTAGGGCATCAAATCGACTCGCCAGGCAGGCCCCCAATTGATGTGCAGGTTGCCTGAATCGACGCGGCGGGCGAAGGCCAGGGCCGCGCCGATATCCTGCGTGAAAATGCCCGCCGCCAGACCGTAGCGAGTGTCGTTGGCCAGGGCGATCGCCTCTTCGATATTGGCTGCCGCGGTCACGCCCACCGCCGGGCCAAACAGCTCGTCGCACGAGATGCGCATCTCGCGCTTCACATCGGCCAACAGCGTCGGCTGCATCAGCGTCCCCTTTCGCTGGCCGCCGGCGACGAGCCTGGCCCCCTGCGCTACCGCCTGATCGACCCACTGGCTGACGCGTGCCGCGTCGTGTTCGCGGATCATCGGCCCCATTTTGGTGCCCGCTTGGAGCGGATCGCCCGTGGTCAGCGACTCGACGCGGGGCTTGAGGGCATCGAGCAGGTCGCGATAGACCCGCTCGATGGCAATGACCCGCTGCGTGGAGATACAGACCTGTCCGGCGTTGCCGTAGCCGCTGGCGATCGTGGCGTCGGCGACCTTGGCCAGGTCGGCATCGGCCAGCACGATCAGGGGGCTGTTGCTCCCTAGTTCCATCGTGACCCGTTTGATGCCGGCGACCTCGCAGATTTGCTGGCCCACCTCCACGCTGCCGGTGAAGCTAATCTTGCGGACGCGCGGATCGGAGCAGAGCGCCTGGCCGATTTCGCCGCCGCTGCCGACGAGGCAGGCGACCGCCAGCGGCGGCAGGCCCGCCTCGAGCAGGATCTCGACCAGCTTCAGGGCCGAGAGCGGCGTGTTGCTGGCCGGCTTGATGACCACCGCATTTCCGCCCGCCAGCGCGGGTCCGACTTTGTGGCACACCAGGTTGAGCGGAAAATTGAACGGCGTGATTGCGACCACGACGCCGCAAGGCACCCGCAGGGTGAAGCCCAGTTTGCCGGCTCCGCCCGGCGCGCCGTCCAGCGGCAGCACTTCGCCGCCCAGACGCTTGGCCTCTTCCGCGGAAAGCTCGATCGTCTCGGCTGCACGGCTCGCTTCGAACACTCCTTCGGCCAGCGTCTTGCCTTCCTCCAGGCTTATCAGCCGGCCCAGCTCTTCGCGGCGGGCCAGCATCGCGTCGGCCGCCCGGCGGAGAATCTGAAACCGCTCGAAGCCGGGCAGCTTGCGCATGATCGCGACCCCTTGCACCGCGCCTGCCAGCGCGGCGTCGACATCCGCTGCCGTCGCCACCGGCGCCGTATCAACCAGCGAGCCGTCGTAGGGATGGC
>JAKEHX010000351.1 GCA_022614795.1 Planctomycetaceae bacterium
CACCGTCCGCATTTGGGACCTCGACAAGCAGGCCGAGCTGCGCGTATTTGATCGGACGGGCTATCGGGCCGCAGCCGCGGTGTCTCCCGACGAACGCCTGATCCTGACCGGCAGCAGCGACGTGCTGGCCGAGTCGGCCCGGCCGCACGGGGCGATCCTTTGGAATGCCGAAACGGGCAAACAGGAGCACGTGCTCGTGGGGCCGCACAAGGCGCCTGTGACGTGCGTCGCCTTTTCGCCGTCGATCGAGCGCCCGCTCGCTTTAACCGCCGACGACAACGGCGTCATCCAGCTCTGGGACCCCACCACCGGCAAGGAAGTCGGCACGCGCATCGACCAGCATGGCAGCCCGATCGTCGCCGCCGAGTTCACGCGGGATGGCCGCGCGCTCGTCACGGCCGACGCGGGCGGGCAGGTCTTCCGCTGGAATGTGTCCAATCCCCAGAAGATTGAAAAAGTGCACAGCTACCCGCATCCGGCAGGCGTCCAGTCGATTGCCCTGGCCCCCGACGGCCAGCACCTGGTGACCGGCGGCTCGGATGGCCGCGTCCGCTTATTTGGCGTCGCCGCGAACAAGCCGCTGTGGATCGCGGATCGCCTGTCGGCCAAACCGGGGTTCTTCGTCTCCGTGGAAAAGCCCGCCCTCGAGACGATCAGCGCCGTTTCGGTCGGCTGGGACGCTGCCAAGGGGGTCGCCGTCGCGGTGGCCATCGATTCGCTCCGCCGGGAGCCGGGGAGTGCCACGGGCGGCGACTTGGACGAGGAATACGTCCGGCTGTTCGAGCTTGACTTGGCGAGGCAAGCGTTTCGCGAAGTGTCGCATCCGGCGGCGGCCCACGCCTGCCTGATCAACCTTCGCCAGAACGGCGCGGTCGGCTGGTCCGCCGCGATTTCGGCCGACGCGGGCCAACTGGCCACTGTCGGCCGCGACGAGGCCCGCCTGTGGGGCCGCGACGGCAACGAATTGGCCGCTTTTCGCCCGCATCAAGACCTGACGTTTGCCGTGTATTCGCATGCGGGCAGTCTCGTGGCGACCGCCTCGCTCGACAGCTCGGTCCGCGTGTGGGACGCCGCCAGCGGCCAGGCCAGCCTGACGCTCGACGATCATTCGGCCGGGCTGCTGGGCGGTCATGAAAAACCGGTGAATTGCGCCGTCTTCTCCGCCGACGACAAGCACATCTTCACCGGCTCTGAAGACGGCACCGTGCGCGAGTGGGACCTGGCGTCGATGCGCGTCGTCAGGCTGGTCCCCGCCGATTCCCAAGGGATCACCCGCATCGTCATCGCCCGCGACGGCAATACGATCTTCACCGCCAGCCGATCGGGCCAGGCCGCGATCTGGCGGCTGGACGAGCCGGCCCAGCCGGTGCACCGTTTGACCGGGCATGCCGGCGAGATTCTCGACTTGTGCCTCACGCCCGACGAGCGGTGGATCGTCACCGCCAGCGCCGACAATTCGGCGCGGATCTGGGATGCGACGACCGGGGCCGAAGTGCTCACGTTGGCCGGCCACGCCAGCGAAGTGACCGCGGTGGCGGTGCTGGCGGATGGACCGGGGCTGCGCGTGCTGACCGGTTCCAGCGACAAGACGGCCAAGCTTTGGGCGATCAGCGGGCTGGGCCTTTCGACCACCAGGCCCGAGGCAAAAGAGCTGCTTTCGCTGAAGGGCCACACCCGCGGGCTGACGAGCGTCAGCTTTGCTCCGGATGGCCGGTCGGCACTGACCGCGGCCCGCGACGGCCTGACGATTCTTTGGCCTGCGGCTAGCGCCGAGTGAGTGGGTGAGTAGGTGAGTGGTGAGTAGTGGTGAGTGGTCAGCGGCGGCTACTCACGACTCACCACTCACCTACTCACCTACTCACCACTCACCACTCACGATTTTCCGCCAAAAATCCCGGTGAAATCGGCCGCATGCGTAGTTAAGATGGAATTGGTTGTCCACAGCTCCTCCCAAGCATTCCTCTCGCCGCGAGTCTGCCATGATTCGTCGCTTGTCTCTCAATCCGCAATCCGCAATCTGCAATCCGCAATTGCCCGCTTGCGCCGCGCTCTTGCTATTGGCCGTTATGCCTATGGCTGCCAACGCCCAGGTCAGCTCGCGCGGCCTGATCGAGCCGGCCGCCGCCCGCCAGCTCGGCCTCGAGCGGGCCTGGTTCACCCAGCTCAGCCTCGACCGCAACCGCGGCAAGCTGGCCGGTATCCATCAGCGGGTCAGCACAACCCGGCTGCGTACGATTTTTGATTTTCTGCACGTTGGGCTGCGGAGCACGTTCTCGGCCCGGGAGCTGGAAGAGGCCGGCCGGCCGCTGCGCGACGTCGCGGTGTTGGCGGTCCTCGAAGAGGCCCAGCCCGCCAATACGCCCGTGAAAGATGTCGTCAAAGCCAAATTCAAAGTCGCCACGATCCTGAAGGGCGATACGCTCGTCCAGAAAGACGCGGTTCTCGAATTGCCCTACCTGGGCGACTCGCGTAAGGGCGGGCCGTTTTTGATCACTGGCAGCAGCATCATCCCCGGAGCCGTGCCTCCGGTGGTCAATTGGTGGACGCCGCTGGCGCTCAGCGAGCAGGCCCAGAAAATCCTGGCGGCGGAAGGGGCGTATACGGCCGGCGTCGACCGGGCCCTGCAAAACGCCGAGCAGGCGATCGTCCGCATCCGCCTCACAATGGCCCGGCTCAATCCCAAGGGCCTGCCGGCCGACGATCAGCTGCCGCTTCTGGACGGGCACGTCATCCCCGAGATCACGCTCTATGCCACGTCCGAGCGGGCGCTGGTCCAGGCGATCGACGGCGAAACCGGCAAGACGCTGTGGAGCGTCGCCGCCGGCAACTCGAACTTTCCCACGACCGTGCCCGGTGCCAACGACGATTTCGTCGCCGTGATCAACGGCTCGCAGGTCTACGTACTCAAAGCCGACGACGGCACCGTCGTGTGGAACCGCCCGACAATCGGCGCTCCCGGGGCGGCTCCGGCCATGTCCGACACGCTGCTCTTCATTCCGATGCTCAGCGGGGCGATTGAGACCTACTTCATCGACCAGCCCAAGCGGCCGGCCGCCGTCTTCCGCTCGTTCGGCCGGGCCATGACCCAGCCGGTCCTGTCGGCCAGCAGCGTGGCCTGGCCGACCGATCGCGGCAACCTGTACGTCGGCAACGCCAACGTCCCCGACATGCGGTTCCGCCTGGAAGCGAAGGACTCGATCGATGCCGCTCCGGCCTTCCTCGCCCCGAACCTGTTGTTTGCCACGTCGCGCGACGGCTATGTCTATTGCTTCACCGAATCGCGCGGCACCGTGATGTGGCGGTTCACCACGGGCGAACCGATCTCGCAGTCGCCCGTCGCCATCGAGGACACCGTCTACGTCATCTCCGACCGCGGCAACCTCTATGCCATCAACATCGAGGACGCGACCGAAAGGTGGCTCGTCGGCGGCATTCGCCGCTATCTCGCGGGCACGGC
>JAKEHX010000352.1 GCA_022614795.1 Planctomycetaceae bacterium
ACCCGCAGAATGTCTTGTGCTGTAGCGGAACTCGCCAGAGTTCCGGAGCAGTGCAATTCGCCGGAAGTCTGGCGACTTCCGCTACCCAAAGGTTTCTGCGGTTCCACTTAGCCGCCGCTGCTTGGCGATTTTTCCTGGAACGCTAAGGGCGGCGAATTATGATCGGGTAAGGGGACTGTCAATTCAACTCATCGGAAGGAGCCAACAGCAGCAGCACTCGGCCGTGCAGGTCGCGAGTGAACCGGGAGGGCGCCGCCATGCCCAATCGCTATCCACCGGGACCGGCCAACTTCAATTTCTGGTGCGGCGGGACCTGGCGTCACGCCTGGCATCTCTGGTCCGACGCGCTCTCCTTCTCGACGCACATGGCCCGCCGCTACGGCGACGTGGTCTTCTACCGGCTCTTCTACTACGACGCGTATCAGATCAACCATCCCGACCTGGTGCGCGAGGTGCTTGTCACGAAGGCCAAATCCTTCGTCAAGGAACGCCGCGTGATGGGCGTCATCCGCGACACGGCCGGCGAAAGCGTCCTCACCACCGAAGGACCCACCTGGCAGCGCCTCCGGCGGATGCTGCTCCCCGCGTTCCAGTCGAGCGGCGGACACCGGCTGGGGGAAATCGGCGTGCGCCACGTCGCCGAGCTCACCGACCAATGGCACGACGACCAGACGCTGGCGGTCAATGCCACGATGACCGATCTTCTACTCCGCACGGCCGGCGAGGCCTTGCTCGGCATCCGTGACCGCTCGGTCATCGCCACCGTCGCCGACGCCATGAGCCGGTACTCGCTTGCTGCCACCTCACAGATCACTTCGGTTGTCCGATTGCCGGGCTGGTTTCCCGGATCGAGTCAATCGCAGATCGAGCGGGCCCGCCGCACGCTCGAACCCATCGTCGACGCCGCCATTGGCGATCGCCGCCGGCGGCCCACGAGCTCGCCAGACCTCTTGGACCTCTTGCTTGGCGCGGTCGACGAATCGGGCGATGGCCAGGGCCTCAGCGACCGCCAGGCCCGCGCCGAAGCGGTCTCGATGTATTTCGCCGGCCACCACACGGCCGCGGCCACGCTAACCTGGACGCTGTACCTCCTTTCGCAAAACCCCGACGTCGAGCGCCGTCTCTTCGCCGAAATCGACGGCTCGATTGGCGACCGGCCGCCCACTCCAGCCGACCTCGTGCGCCTGCCTTACACCGAGCAGGTCCTCAAGGAGTCGATGCGGATCTATCCGCCGGCGTGGAACCTCTTCCTCCGCGAAGCCGTCGAGCCGGTCGAGATCGGCGGCTACACGATCCCGCGCGGCGGCTGGGTGTTCATCTTTCCGTGGGTCCTGCACCACGACGAGCGGTCGTTCCCCGAGCCGTGGCGCTTCGATCCCGAGCGTTTCACGCCGGACAGCGCCGAGCGGATTCCGATCGGCGCGTATGTCCCCTTTGGCCTGGGCGGGCATGCCTGCCTGGGCGGGCGGATGGCGATGGTCGCGCTGCACCTGATGCTGCCCGCGCTGCTTCAGCGCTATCGTTTCTCGCTCGCGCCCGGGCAGGGCGAGCCCGTGCCCGAGCCGCTGATTTCGATTCGCCCCAAGAGGGACATGCGAATGATTGCAAGGCTGCGGAAGCGAAGCTAATCAAAACGTTGACCGAATCAAAGCCCTGACCAGTGGTCAGAGTGTTCTACCAAGACCCTCGGCACCCAATCACTCGCCCCACACCCCGACCAATGGTCGGGGCTTTGAATGCTACTCCCGCCGCGGTGCATCGGGCCGGTCGCCGCCTGGCCGTCGGCCTTCGGGACGGCGCTGCGGGCGATCACCGCCGCCTTCACGCAGCCGCTCGATCATCTGCTTCAGCTCGGTCTGGTCGAGTTGCCCATCGCCATTGGCATCGATCCGATCAAATCGCTCCTTCAGCATCGGCGGCGCTTCGTCCTTGCTGAGTTGGCCGTCGCCGTTCTTATCGGCCTCTTTCAACCGCGCCTGGAGCTCTTCGGGATTGAAGCCGCGCCGACCTTCCGCAGGCCGCCCTTCAGCGGGACGACGTGCATCGGGCCGCGCCTCGCCTGGACGATCTCCCGGACGCCGTTCGCCCGGCCGACCGCGTGGCGGGCCATCGGGCGCACCGGGGAACAGCTCCTCGCGGGTCAATTTGCCGTCGCTGTTCTTATCAAGCTTCAGCAGTGCCTTGCTGGCCGATTCGATCTCGCTGGCCGACAGCTCGCCGTCGCTATCGGCATCGAGGGCCGTAACAAGCGGTGGCCGCCCACCTCCGGGGCCCGGCTGGCCTGGGCGTCCTTCACCAGGGCGACCTTCGTCGGGCCGACCAAACTGAGCCATCATCGCCATGAACCGCGGAAATTGATCCTTACCCATGGAGTCAGCACCCAATCGCTCAAGCGCCTGAGCAAACCGCTCGCGCTGACCTTCGGGAACTTCGTCCTTCGTCAGCTTCCCGTCCTTGTTAGCATCGAGGCGATCGAACATCGCTGCAAGCTGCTCCGGGTCAGGCCGATTGCCCGCACCGGGTGCGCCCGGTGCGGCATCGGGCCGGCGGCCACCCGCCCGTTCAATCTCTTCTTCAGTGACAAAACCATCGGCATTGACGTCCAATCGCAGGAAGTTCTCTTTGATTTGTCCCTTCGCCTCCGACTCGCTCAGCTTGCCATCTTTGTTCTCGTCCAAGCGCGCAAACAATTCCCGCGGATTGAACTGCCCGCCGCCCGGCCGCCCCGGTCCGCCGCCTTGGGCCAGCGGCCGGCGCGGCGCGTCGCTTTCTTTCTGAGCGGCGGCGAATTCGTCCTTCGTGAGCTTCTTGTCGCCATCTTTGTCGCCTCGGCGGAGCGCCCGCTCGAAGAGTCCCTTCGCATCCCCTTGCACTTCGTCAGCCGTCACCACGCCGTCCTTGTTGGCGTCGAGCCTGGCGAACAGATCGTCCTCCTGCGCCACAAGCGACATTGCCGACATGACCGCGGCAGTGATCGCTGTCAGAATCGTTCGTTTCATTGTGTGTCCCCGAATAGTTGTTGATCCCGTTGGCCTCAATGTACCGAAGCCAGCCTGCACCAGGTGCCAGCACACTAAAACCCCGGCACAAGTGGCCAGGTTCCGTACATCGTCCCCTTTTGCTGAGTGAAAAGCGACTATAAACCTGCTCCACAACTCGACTTGCGTCGATCTTGTCGCAACGCATCCGCTTGCCTATACTCCCCGCTCCGCAAACTCCCGGCGTGAAACGGCCGATTCCGCAAAATATTGCGGCTCTACCAAACCCGCTGGGTGGAGCGAACGTATCATTCAGAGTCCCGCCCACAATCTTCTCCCGCGAGTCACAGTCGCACGAGAGGAATGGAGTCCTGGAATCGCCCGGTTGCTCGCCGCTTAGCCGGCTGCACACCCGGCGCATCCGCCAAGGGCGCGGCAAACCGGTACAGGAGGTTACCGACAATTTTGGGTCACAGCCGAGTGCCGCAATTCCGATGGTTCTAGGGTCAGTGCTAGCGTTCGCAAGGTCTTCTTCTGCAACGGACCGCACCTGCCCCGACACGGATCGCGACGCCAAGCTTTGC
>JAKEHX010000353.1 GCA_022614795.1 Planctomycetaceae bacterium
GCTTATGCCGATTCACTGGTCACGTGCACGGTGGCCCCGGAGCTGCCCGGGGCGCAGGAGTTCGTCGAGGCCGCAACCGCCCGCGGCGTGCGCACCAACGTCGGTCATTCCTGGGCGACGTTTGAGCAAATGGCCCAAGCCGTGAAGTGGGGCGTGCGGCATGTGGACCATCTCTTCTGCGCGATGTCGGACAAGTCGAAACTGCGGCAGCAGCAGATGTATCCGATGCAAGGGGGCGTGCTGGAGGCGACGCTCTTCTTCGACGAGCTGACGACCGAGGTCATCGCCGACGGCAAGCACCTTTCGGCCGACCTTTTGATGTTGGCACTCAAGATCAAGGGTCCCGATCGCCTGGCCTTGGTGACCGATTGCAACCGGGCCCTGGACATGCCTGACGGCCCGTACATGATGGGACCGCTCGACGGGGGCGAGCCAATGATCCGCCGCGACGGCGTCGGCATGATGCCCAATGGCCAGGCCTTGGCGTCCAGCGTGCGAGGCATGGACCACATGGTCCGCACCTTTTTGGAGCTGACCGGACGGCCGCTTTGGGAAGTGGTGCGGATGGCGACGTTGACGCCCGCCCGAATTGCCGGCTGGGAACAGGAGATCGGCAGCCTGGCGGCCGGCAAGCGAGCCGATCTGGTCGTGCTCGACCGCGAGCTAAAAGTGCGCGAAGTCTATCGAGATGGAGCGCAGATTTTTTCGCACCACTGACGATCTGGCAAGCTGTTCCGTCTGGGCAGGCTCTGTCATCTTGGCGAACATTGGCCAAACTGCCGGTGGAGTGGCCGGCTGTCGCAGCATCGAATTCCGCGCCCCTGCTAGCCGACGATCACTCCATGACGTTGTCGCACTACCCGTGCGCTGAGCGTGCGCACTGCGACGACCAGCTATGGAGGGCCAGGCCGTGAAGAACTTGTGGGGCTGCGTTGCCGTCGCTTCTTTGCTTGTCATCAGCCGCGTCGGTTCCGCCGATACGACGGACTATTTTGCGGAAGCGGCAACCGAAACGACAATCGGACCGCAGCAGGTTCCCGAGGTTGGCCCTGCCTGCGAGGCTGCCGCCGATCTCTGCGAGAGCGACTGGTGCCCACTGTGGACTGTGCAGGCCGGGGCGATTGTTCTGCATCGCTCGGATCCCGAAGACCGCACCGGCATTCTCCGATCGCTCAATGACGGCGACGTTCCGAGCTTCGAATGGGCAGTGGGACCGGAAATCTCGATTCGCCGCTGGCTGACTTGCTGCGACAGCTTGGAAGTCCGCTACTTCGGCGTGTGGAATTTCGAGATCGATGAAGAATTAGAGATACCCGGTGCTGCATCCTTTACCAGTGCCTATGACTCTCGCTTGCACAGCACCGAAATCAACTGGCGCCGACAGACGAGCGACCGAGTTACCTTGCTGGCTGGTTTCCGCTGGATCGAGCTGCACGAGAACTTTAGCTTCAACATCGCTGTCCCGGGCACGCTGGTCGACTTCAATAGCAACACCGACAATCACTTGTACGGCGGCCAGGTCGGGGCCGACGTGTTGCTCTGGCAAAACTGCTGCTGGACCGTCAATACGTGGGGTAAGGCAGGCGCCTACGCGAATGTCGCGGATGCAGACTTTGCGATCGCGGTTAACGGCGCTCCCGCGGCCGCGCTCCGAAATGACGGCACCGAGGGGGCATTCGTGGGCGAACTCGGCGTCGCCGCCACTTATCAGCTATCCGATCACTGGGCGCTGCGGGGCGGCTATCAGCTGCTCTGGATCGACGGCGCGGTCCTGGCCGACGAGAATTTCGGATCTTTCGACCAGTCGGGCGACGTCTTCTATCACGGCGCCCTTCTGGGCGTGGAACTGACGTGGTGATGTTCCCATTTGTCGTGTACAGCGCACATATGAAGAGTCGCACATTTGTTGATGCGTTCATGCTGACCTGACGGAATTCTTGTAACGCCTTGCCGCCGCGCGGCAATCTTTTCACGGCGGGCGCTTAACGGGCCGGCTGGGCTGGCCAGCTTGTTTTCTCGTATCGCGACAATTTGGCAGCGCGATAGTGCCGCGACGGTTGGAGTGACGCTTGCGGCACGTGGATTGCGTTGAGGCGGTACGCAATCGGTCAGCGTGTTCGTCCCGCAGCGGCGAAGTGGGCTTGGGCGCGAAACGGCCGCACCTACTCCCGGCCATCTTGTCGCCCTGGCAGTCACGTCGTCGCTGTGGGTTTTTCACCAAGGAGTTGACTGTGGTTCGTTTCCCCAATTGAAAGGAACAGGTTATGACCAGGATCGTCGTTGCTTTGCTGATGGGTCTGGCGCTTGTCCTCTCGGTCAGTGCGATTGCCCTGGCGGAAGAAGTCAAGTGCGATGGAACGATCGCCAAGATCGAAGGAGCGAACGTGACCGTGAAGGCGGCTGTCGAATCGCACACGATGACCGTCGATGACAAGACGAAGATCACGTTGAACGGCTCGGCGGCGAAACTGTCCGACCTGAAGGTTGGCCAGAAGGTGAAAGCCACCTGCAACAAGGAGGGGGCGAAGCTCACCTGCCTGTCGATCGATGCGACCTCGGCCTAACGGTCGCGGCGCTTTGGAGTAGGCCAAAAACAAGCGCCGGCGCTAGCCCCCAGGGGGCCGGCGCCGGCGCTTCTGTTTTGCAGCGAAGGCAATCTGAGCCTTTTCTAATTCGCGTGGCTCACGCTTTCCAAGACCTTATCGAACGCCTCCTGGAATTTCTCGAAGTCCTTCTCCGAGCAGTAGCAATAGAAGGTCACGCCGTTGTTCTGTGCCAGCAGCGTGGCCCGGTAGCCCTTCACTTTGCGGGCGGCGCCGACGCGGGCGGTAAAGACCGACTTGCGCCCTTCGCTCAGCGGTGAAGTGAATTTGATGGGATCGCCGATTTCCTTGTAGCTGCCATAGTCGTCCGGATTGACCTTTTTCAGATTCATCTTGTGAACGGTGTTCACCGGGGCCCGCTCGTCCATTTGCTCCTGCGTCAGCCCCTCGTCGCCCCCGCCCAGATTATTGAACGAAGTGGCGATATCACCCACGACCGAGCTCGAAACGTCGGTAACGCCGTGGATCATGACGCCCCCCTTGGTGGACCGGACCCACTGGTAGGAAGTCGATTTCTTGCCGCCTCCCGTGTTCGTCCAGCCTTCGGGCAATTCGCAATGGAAGATCGCCTCCTTGGGGCTGTGCTTTACGTAGCTCGTCGGCGGTTTGACCGGCGCTCCGCAGCCGGCAAAGAAGGACAAGTTCAGGATTCCGCAAACCAGCGTCAGGCGTGCAGCAATGGGGGACATGAGCTATTCCTCCGCTTGAAGAATCAATGAATCAGCGAGCAGGCAGCAATCGCGAACATTTTGCGCCACGCTCAGGCGACATTCAAGCGCCGCCGCCGCCGCGAGCAGCAAGTTACGTACCGGGCTGTCGTTCTCGTCCTCGTTGTCGTCCTCGTCCTCGATTCGCCCCGCGCCCAAAAAAACGAGGACGAGGACGACGGGGCAGCCAGCAAGCCCCAATCGCCCGCGAAGACGGCATGGGCCGCAGAGTCGGACTTTCCGAACGGTGCTATGCCCACGCGCCGCGGCCGAGTTTCTCCTGGAACACAGAAAAATCGACCTAGGATTGCGCGGTTCCCAAAGAGCAAATCAGGAGTTTTCTCGATGCCGCCCGTCCTGCAACCCATTCAATTTCGAAACGGAATGAAACTGGGCCTGTTCGGATTCATCATGCTCGCCGGTTCCGCTATCGCCTGGTGCGGCTGGGGGCATCATTTCTGGACCGCCATGAAGGGTCCGACCGAAGTCTCGTTGGAAGACATCGCCAAACTCGAAGATCCGCGGCAGCTTCCTAGCACCTGGGTCAAGGTGAAGTTCGACAAGGCGGTCAAATCGAATGTCGTGATGGAAGAGTCTCGCAACGGCGTCACCTCCATCGACGAAGAGTATGTGGTCTTTCAAGCCGGCGACCGCTGGATGATCGCCAGCGTGCCGCCGGGATTCGATGGCCACGAGCTTTCGGGACAGATCTGGCAGAACAACGCGCCGCTGGCCCGCGACGTGGTCAAGGCGGTCAGCGATGACCTGAAGGACGTGCACCAGGGGCGGCTCTTCCCCTTTGAATTGGAAGCGGATGACGACTACCGCACCAACTGGTTTTGCTTTGCCGGAGTCATGGCCATGTTCGGCGGCGGCGGATTGCTCTTCAGCTTCGTCGGCGTGGGCGGAGTGCTCAAAGGCTTCCGCCCGCCCGATTCGGCCGATAACGCAGCGTATGGCGAAGACGGCACCGAGGCCGATTTCGAAGAGCCCGCAGGCTTTCCTCCCTCCGCCAATGCCGAAGTGAACGACACCCTGGCCCGCATCATGCGCGACTCCCGCCGATAGGTAGTCCCACACTCCGTGGCGTCCCGCCGGCCAACCGGTCCGCCCCACTAGTGTTTCGGGGCCACCGCGGGGTGTCGTTCCGATTCGGGGAAGACAGTGATTGCGGGTCCCGGCGCCAGGGGCCGGTTCCGCCGCGGCCTGCTCAGCGAGTGGCTGCGCCGCGGATGAGCGGAATGGCCCGTCGCCCGGTGCAGCACCGCGCCCACGGCGCGGCATATGCCGTCCACGATGGCGTCTTCCGTCACAAAATCGACGCTCGCACTGGGCACATCGAACTGATCGGCCCAGTGCAAATGGCCGTCGTTCACCGCCGTCAGTTGCACGGTCAGGCGGACAATGGGTCCTTGGCGGCGACAGGTGCCGCCCAGCAGCAAGTCGCACTGGTGGGCATGTTCCGGGTCGGGCTCTGGGCCCAAGGCGTGCACCCAACGCCGCGTGATGAGGTAGTCGAGCACCTCCAGACCACGCAGCTTGCGCAGCTTCACACATGATTCGCAGGCCAGGGCTTCGGCCAATGCGAGTTCTTCGCTGCCGCTGGTGAGCGGAAGGAACGGAATGACCGCGAGCACGGGCACCTTGGCCGCAACTGCGACCGCCCCGCTAGTGGGCAGCGGCGTCATGGCTGGAATATTCGTCTCGCCGCCAACTGCTCGCACTCGTTCAAAGACGGGCCGGTATCCGCCGCGGGGGACGTCAATCCGCCACTCGGCGTTGGCGCCGGGGCCGTGATAATAACGCTCCAGCGCCCGCCGCAGCTTCCCCGCCATGACCCGCACCACGCAGTCCAGGCGCGGATCGAAATCGGGCTCGCGGCTCAAGGCGTGGACGGCGATATTCCGTTCCTTGAGCTGACTTTCCCGCCCCGCCAGCGTCTCCTCGACGATGTACTGGAGGAAGTTCCGTAACTGAAGAGCGGCGGCAAAGTCCTGAAAACGGAGAATATCATCGACCGCGGCCCGCATGGCAGCGGCAAGATGGTGCGGCGTCCTACCGTCTTGTGCAGCAGTTGAGCGCTGGAGTTCCACCAACGAACCTGCGATCTGCTTGAGCGGACGGTGCCCACCGGTTGATGAGAATACGCTATTATCGCGACTCGGCAAGTCCCACGAAGTGCGTCACGACAGAATTGCGGGAATAACCGGCTGCGGCGACAGTGTCGCGACTCTGTGAAACAAGACAGTTAGCGTGCATATCATCGGGATTTCTTGATCGATGGCGCGATCCGTTTTTGATAACCGACGTCGTGAGGCTTCGTAGGCAACCAAACCGAATTCGAACAAGTTCGTCCTACTTACGAACCTGAAAACTTGTGTCCGCCTCCAGCGGCCTGCTATACTGCCGCTGTCGGCTGCCTGCTTGGGAGCAGCGATGAAGGGGGTTGGTTCTCGTCCCTTGATCTCTTATTACCCGAGGAGGCCTCTCGATGTCTGTCCGCACTTGCCGCGCCGCATTCACGCTCGTCGAGCTGCTCGTCGTCATTGCCATCATCGGTGTGCTCGTGGCGCTGCTCTTGCCCGCTGTGCAAGCAGCCCGCGAAGCCGCCCGCCGTTCCGCCTGCTCGAACAGCATCCGGCAGGTGGGCATTGCGCTGCACAATTATCACGACCAGCGCGGCGTATTCCCGATGGGGCAGGCCAATCCGATCGGCAACAATCCTCCCGCGACGGCATGGAACCGGTCGTGCTGGTGGCAGGGCATCTTACCCTTCGCCGAGCAACAGCCGCTGTGGGATCTGATCGTCAGCTGGTCGCAAGCGACCCCCACGCCTCCGTATGTCACGCAATTTGCCAATAACGCACAAGGCACGGTCAGCGAGCCGGGCCGGAACACGATCGTCAAGCTCTTTGTTTGTCCGTCCGACGGCGATGGCCCGAAAAACCGCACCGTCGCGGGCAACGAGCAGGGCTTTCACGGGAACTACGTGCTATGCGCGGGGTCGACCGTCTTCAATCCGGCCACGCCGGTCGCCGACCCCAACGGAATCAATCTCAACGGCATGTTCTTCGTCTATTCGAACACCAAGATGTCCAGCGCCATCGACGGCACATCCAACACGTTCTTTGGTTCGGAAATCTTGATCGTGAAGGACTCGAACACTCACGACCTGCGCGGACGCTATTGGAACACCTGGCAAGGGAACGTCCTGTTCAGCACGCTCCATCCGCCGAACACGACCGTCGGCGATCGGTCGAACTATTGCAACGCTGCCATCCGCCGGCCCTGCCAGACGCTGAGCGCGACCAACGTCGTTCAGTCGGCGCGCAGCAACCACCCTGGCGGCGCGATGTTCCTTCTCGGCGATGCCTCGGTCCGCTTCGTTTCGAATACCGTCGATCTGGTCATCTACCAGGGCCTGGGAACCCGCCAAGGCGGCGAGTCCTCCGGCAACTTTTAAGCGAAAACAGCCGCGGCTTGTCGCTCGTGATTCCCGTCCTCTCTTTCACTCCAATTCCGCATCCATGACCAAGCGAATCGTTGTCTGTGCGTTGCTGTCGGCTGCATTCATCGGCTGTTCGCCTGGGTCGGCCCTCTATCCAGTTTCGGGCACTGTCACGCTGGACGGCGCTCCCCTCCCGGAAGGCGACATTACATTCATTTCAGAAAATCCTTCACTCGGTCCCGAACAGGGCAAGATCAAGGACGGCAAATATGAGTTCAAGTCGCGCGAGGGAAAAATGAAGGTCACGATCAGCGCCTCGAAGATCAAGCCTGGCGGCGCTTTGGGTGCCGGCGGCGAGCCCGTAGCCGAGGAATATCTGCCGGCGAAGTACAACGACGCCACCATCCTCACCGCCGACGTGAAGCCCAGCGGTGAAAACAAGGTAGACTTTGCCCTGGACAGCAAGTGACTCACCAACGTCGGATATTTCTCTGTCCCTCCATCTGGCCACTAACCTGTGTGCCGTCAACTCAAGGAATTAGGGACGCGCGCTGCACCGAATGACCAATGTCCAAGCCCCAATGACCAATGGCAGACTTGCGAGATTGGTCATTGGTGCTTGGTCATTGGTCCTTCGATCTGGGCGGCTGGTTCCTCGACCACGGTGCACTCAGGCAGCGACTGGAGGAACACGCGGCCATAAGGCTTGGTTTTGATCCGCGGGTCGAGGATCACCACGATGCCACGGTCGCGCTGCGTGCGGATGAGCCGGCCGAATCCCTGCCGCAGCTTGATCACCGCGGCAGGGAGCTGGTAATCACGGAAAGGATTGCCGCCCGCCGCGCAGATCGCCTCCAGACGGGCCTCGAGCAGCGGCTGGTCGGGGACGGCGAACGGAAGCCTGGTGATGATCACGTTGGTCAGGGCGTCGCCCGGCACATCGACCCCTTGCCAGAAGCTGTCGGTCCCCAGCAGCACGCCGCGCGGGTTGGCTTTGAACTGCTCGACGAGGGTGGTGCGGGGAGTGCCGTCGGCCTGGCTGTAGAGGGCCAGGTTCTGCGAAGCCAGCCACGGAGTCAGCTCGACGGCCGCCTGCCGCAGCGACGAATAGCTGGTGAAGAGGACGAACGCATGGCCATCGGTCCGCGCGACATAGCGCTTGATGAGGTCGATCGAGCGGCGCTCGAAGGCCTGTTTCTCCGCCGCCGGGTCGGGCAAGCCGCGGACGAGGACGAGCTGTGCCTGCTCGCGGAAGTTGAACGGGCTGCCGGCGCGGAGCGTCTGGCTGTGCGTCAGGCCTAGCCGCGACTTGAAGAAGTCGAAGTTCGGCGGCTGGCCGACGGCGAGCGTGGCGCTGGTCAGGATCACGCATTTGGTCTTGTCGAACAGGTGCTCGCGGAGGACCGGTCCGACTTCGATCGGCGCCGCCGCCAGGGCGACCTTGGGCCGGCCGCGGCTGGTGGACGCTTCGATCCAATAGACGTCTTCCGGCGTCTGCTGCTCGACCCAGTGCGTGATGTCCCCGGCCAGGGCCATGAGTCGGTCCTTAGCGGAGATGAAGTCAAGCTGCTGCGACTCATCATCGATGTCGCGGGCGGCCCGTTGGATTTCCTTGGCCAGGCGGACGAGCGCCGGCGTGAGGCGATTCTCGATGGCATTGGGCTGGTGAACTCGGCGCGTGGATCCGTCGGCGGCGTTGCCATAGGCCCTTGCCTCGCTGGCGCGTCGGGTTGGTGTTCCGCCCGCAGCGCCACGGAGGGCGTTCTTTACAGGTGCTCGGGCCAGCGCATAGACATCGCTGAAAAAATCGTCCGCCTGGTGGTAGCACTCGACGACGAGGTCCTGAGCATCGCGAAGCTTTCGGGTGACGAGCAGCCCTTTATTCGTGCGATCGTTGTAGAGCCTGGTGAGGATGTATTGCACCTGGCCCGATGTGACGCCCAGGCCCAGGTGGTCGCCGGCCACCGCTTCGAGGTTGTGGGCCTCGTCGAAGACGACCGCCTCGTAGTCGGGCAGGATGCTCGCCCCGACGCGCCGCAGGGCCAGATCGCTGAAAAACAGGGCGTGATTGACGATCAAGAGCTGGGCGTTGTGCACGCGCCGCCGGGCCCGAAAATAAAAGCACTGGTTGTAGGTCTTGCACTTGCGGCCCAGGCAATTGCTCGAGTCGCTTTGCACTTCGTCCCAAACGGCGGGCCGCGGCCGAAACGAAAGGTCCGAGAGCGAGCCATCCCCCGTCTTCTTCGACCAGGCGATGACCTGCCGCAAGTCGCGGTGCTCTTCATCCTCCGAGAAGAGGCTGACCATCCGCTCGGCGGCCTGGTTCATTCGCCGCAGGCTGAGGTAGTTGCCGCGGCCTTTGACCAGCACGGCCGAGAACTCCTCGGGAATCACCGCCCGCAAAAGCGGCAGGTCCTTGGCGATGAGCTGCTCCTGGAGGCTGATGGTATGGGTGGAGATGACGATCCGTCGCTTGCTCTCGCCCTCGTCGTCGTTCTCGTCCTCGATTCGCCCTTTCGAGCCCGCTGCCGGCGACTGGGTCACATGCAGAATGGCCGGAATCAGGTAAGCAAAGCTCTTGCCGACCCCCGTTCCGGCTTCGGCCACGAGGTGCCGCTGGGTCGCCAGCGCCTCGGCGACGGCGTCGGCCATCGCGAGCTGCTGCGGGCGATGTTCGTAATGCGGCAGGCGAGCAGCAATTCTGCCGCCGGGAGCCAGGATTTCAGCGACGGTGGCCACAGGCGCGCCAATGATTCCGTGGGTCGAGACGCGATTCACGATAGCAGACGCGGCATCCAAGCGGCAGGCTGGCATGATCACTCGGCGTCTCACTCGTCTCGTCGTCGTCCTCGTCCTCGAATGGGCGCGGTGAATTCCAGCCGCAATTTGCGGTACGATGGAACGCCATGCGCACCGCATCACATCAATTCGGGCTGGCCGACTTGCTGTGGTTCCTCTTCGGGACCGCGGCGTTTCTGTCGGCGTGGACGCCGCACAATCCGCTGGGCGGGCTGTCGAGCGCGGCGCTGCTCGCCGTCTTCTATTGGCGCGTCCAGGCCTATGACGTCTTTATGTTGCACTGCTTGTATGCCGGCGTGGGCCTGGCGGCAGCGGCGATTGTCCTGGGCACCTCGGCCTGCGGGCTGTACTGGCCCGAGGCGGGCACGTGCGCGTGGTGGACCGTGCAGGCCTCGAGCCTGACGGCGACGCTGATCAGCTTCGCGGTGTATCTGCTAGCAATGCTGGCTCGCGACGTGTAACGCGACGCCGCAAAATCTTCACAAGTTCCTCATTATTCGCCTTGGAACGAACAAGCAACTTCCGATACAAGACGTGAGGGATACCCTGCAATGATTGCGAGGGGAGCCTACCATCCTCTCCACGTTTGCACCCATGCTAGGCCATGAGGGCCCGACCATGTGGACGAGGATCGTCTCGCTGGCGGCAATTGCCGCGTTCACGCTTCCGGGCGAAGCCGCCTTCGCCCAGCAGCCGGGCTCTTCCCGCTGCTCGCACGCCGCCGCCGGCACCGTGTGGGCTCAGGTCGATTGGCTGCGGCTGCAAACGAGCGGAGGGCGGATCGCCCTCTCGAGCACGCGCTGCGGCCAGGCCCGCGTCGTCGTCGAACCGACCGCGGACAATCCGCTGCGGCAAACGCTGAGCGTCGATTCGCAGCCGGGCACGTTCCTGGTGAGCTACGAAGCGGCCGACGAGCACTCCACGATCACGCTTGATCTGGATGAGCGGCAGCAGGTGACGGTCCGCCAGCGGCCGACCGCAGCCGACGCGGCTGAGCTGCGCTATTTCCAGCCGGTGACCGGGCCGGTGCAACTGACGATTGGGGCGGACCAGCGGCAAACGTATGCCGCCGCCAGCCTGTGGCATCTGCTGTTGTCGGAGCCCGCGGCGAGCGAGCACCTCGTGCCGGTGCTGGACCGCATTCGACCGAATTGGCGCCTGGCCGAGCAGGTCGCGGCGGCTCGCGCGGCGCTGGCTGCTTCGGCAGAAACCGTGGTCTGTGCCCAGCGCCGCCAGTGGCAGGACTGGGTCGAGCAGCTCTCCGATCCAAGCTACGCCCGCCGGTCGGAGGCCGATCGGGCGCTGCGGGCGGCGGGGCAAAGCGTGCTGGCCCATTTGCGGCGGCTCGATCCGGCCACGCTCGATCTGGAGCAGCGGCGGCGGATTCGCGCCATCCTGACCGCGATTGCCGATTCCGGCCCCGATTCGCCGGAGCGGATCGCCGCCTGGCTGGCCGACGACAAGCAGGTCTGGCTCGCTCTCATGCGTCACGGCGACGCCAGCGAGCAGCAGGCCGCGGCCCGGCATTTGTCGAAGATTTGCGGCAAGCCGGTGGCCATCGATCCGGCCGCCAGCGACGACCAGCGCGAGCAACAGATGATCGAGCTTAAGGCGCTCTTGGCCGAGAATTAGGCTGCGGAGTCGGGATGGCGAGGCTCGGGAGTGCGAGGCTCGGGAGGGCGAGGCTCCTGCCGAGCCGAATGCGCGGCGATGCGCGGTGCAATCCCGGCGTGCGGCACTGCTGGGCAAGCCAGCAGTGGCACCCAGAATCCCGCATGGCCTGATTCCCGCC
>JAKEHX010000354.1 GCA_022614795.1 Planctomycetaceae bacterium
CCCAAGTCGATAATCGCCTGCAAATCGGCGGCGGTCAGGGCCATGTCAAAAATCGCGACTTCGTCGATGATCCCGTGGAATCGGCGGTCTTGGGCGAAGGGGCCGCGGCCGATTCGCAGTGGCTGAGGCGAAGTCGAAATCGTCTTATTCGTTGGTGCGGCAGCAACTTCCGTTCCATTAATCAACAGCACTAGTTTCTGCCCGTCGTACACGCCCGCTACGTGGACCCATGTGCCTTGCTCAAGCGCCTGTGGGGCCGTAGTCGAAAGCCAATCGGGACCGTTGCCGAAATTGACGTCCGGCCGCCCTTGGTAGAACCGGACTGAGAACCCGCGCCCCGTGCCGCCCCCCCACTCTTCCTTGCTGACCAGATCGTCGATGCCCCCGGGCTGGACGACCGAATGCTGCTTGACCCACGCACAAATTGTCATCGCCCGCACGGGATTGAGGCTTGGCTTGTCGGGGCATTCGACAAAGTCCTCGGGGCCGCTGAATTCCAGGGCCATTCCTGCCTGACCGGCAGCCGGCTTGACGCCGTGCAGCGCGCCATGATTTGCCTGGCCGCTCCGGTCGCAGAACATGTAGGACTTGCCATTGTGAAATTTGTCGGACTGCTCGAGGGGCATCGCCAGCATGCAATGCCGCCGTACCACGGGAGCGAGACTCGAGTGCAGGCGCGCGGCCCCACGCCCTATCGCAATCTGCGCCAAAGCTGGCTGCGGCTCTCCGCTCTTGGTTAGCTCGGTCAGGCGGCGATCGACCAGTGCCCCGTCGAGCCCGCTGATTTGCGTCTTGTCGATCGCCGCATACCAGTCTTTGGCCCGCACCAGCCATAGAGGGGTCACCGGTTCGGCCATTCCCGCGTCGTACCAGGCGCTAGCAATCGCCAGCCCATCCTGGCCCCTGGCTTGTTCCAGCTCAGCCGCGGTCTTCAGAAGCGGCTTTCCCGCCCGGGCGAGATAGGGCAAGGCCGACTCCCAATCGCCCCGCTCGAGTATCCACCAATTGGCGCCAGCCAGGTTGGCGTCGGCGTCGTTAGGCTGGCTTTCGAGCTTCGCCCGCGCGTCGCGCAGCACATACCACGCCTCCTGTTGACGGACGATTTCCCGCTGCCCGTCGAAGATGAACTTGCGATACGGCTGACCCGCGGGCCGGTCGCTGGCATTGCGCACGGCCGACGCCAGGTCGCGGGCCAGGACGTACTGATGAGTGGCGAGGGCCGCCTGGATCGTCGCCCGCGACGTTTCCACCAGCGCCTGCATCTGCTCGGCCGTGCGTGCGCCGCGGGCTGCCTTGACGAGCAGCTCCGCTTCCTCCGTAAGGACATCCGGCTCAAACGCCTGAGCCAGTCCGTCCATGGCTTGCGAAACAATCCGCGCTTCGCCGGCGTCCGCGGCCAGGTCCGCGGCCTTTCGCAGAACTGTCCACCGTTCGGCCGGAGGGGCCTGGCGATCCAGACCCAGGCCGAGCAATTCCACGGCCTTGGTCTTTTTCTCCGCGTCCTCCTTCAACTTGGTCAAGTCGAACGTGCTGTCGAGCCGCTGCTGCGCGGCCAGGCGCTCGGCCTCTGCCGGAGCGGGCAAACGGCGCGGCAATAGCGTCGCCGACTTGACCTTGAAATCCGCGGGCGATTTGGGCGGCGCTGTGCCTGGTTCGCTGGGCGGCGGATCGGTAACTGTGGGCCCTACAGCTTCTGGGATGGGAGATGCGACCACCGGCGGCGACGGCTTGTTTTTGCCCTTCTTTTTTTTCTTCTTCACCGGGCCGCTGGGTGTCGGCTCGACGTACTCCTCCATTTCCTCCGGCGGTGGTTCGACCTTCGTTGGATTGGTCTGGCCAGGCGGGGCAACATGGACGTTGGTCGAAGTGCCGTTCTCGATCGGCTTGGGCTTCTTGACCACATTCGCGGGCGGCGGCGGCGTCTCCACCGGCAACAGGCCCGTCACGTCGATCCCGAATCCAAATCGCAAAAGCAGCGTCGAGATCACAATTCCCGCCAAGCCGCCGCCGACGATCTTGAGAATCTCGATCGTCACGTCCTTTTGCGGACGCCTCGCCGCCGCGTGTGACGCAGAAGCGATCGGCATGGCAGGTGCCGCGGGAACCTCGACGCGAAGCGGTGCAACGCTTGGAGGGACCGGCACACGGACCGCCACAACCGCTGGCGGCGCCGGCGGTGCCAACCGCGCTCGCAGGGCTTCGTCATACGCCCGCTTCTTCGCCGGATCGAGCAGCACGAGCCGCGCCGCGGCGATCTCATTCAAGAGCCGCTGTGAATGGGCTCCCTGCGGCCCGGCCTGAAACGTGCGGACGTGGGCCATCTGCCGGTCGCCCGCGTTGTCGATCGCGTCGGAGTTCTGCTCGTACAGGGTCAGCCCCAAGAGCCGGTAATGGTTCGGCGGCTGTTCCTCCGGCGGAATGCCAAGCCATTTGTAGTAGGGATCGAACGACATGGTCCATCTACCCTACCAAAGAGAGTCTGCCCTTGCACCTTCGCGCCGCTGGTGAGCTCGACGACGTCGGCCGCACCCGCGCTTTGCGCGACCACCAGCACGATCACCACCGCTGCCGCGATGGCGATCAGCACGACCAGCAGGTGAATGATTGGCCGGTGTGGATCGGAATACGTGATGCGACGGAACATCGTGGCGGTCTCGGAGTATGCCGTAGGATGGATTTCCAACCCGTCACAAGCAGACGGGTTACAAACCCGTCTTACAAATTCAAGTCGGGAACCCAGTGTGGCAATCGTGCGGCCGGTCTTAGTGACCAAGAGCACATCGATTCCCGGCATCTGGGCGATCACCCGCTCCTAAGGCTTAGCTTATCACGATGGATGGTATATGCCACTTACTGACTTACATTCCCGATTGGCGGGAATCGGCCGAGAATTCGCACTCGAATACAAAACACTGGTCAAGTGGGCCGAGGACCAACTACAATCGGAGATACCCCCGCCAGCCCGCCGGCCTGCCCTATCGCCCCCCCAGCCGTACGCCCATGTATGACGAGGCCAAAGAGTTTTCGACCCTGATGCAGCGCGTCGAGCGCGGTGAACAGCAGGCGGCATGGGAACTGCTCGAGGCGTACGGCTCGCATCTTCAGCGCTACGTCCGCCGCTCGCTCAGCCGGGAGATGCGGACCCGTTTCGACTCGGTCGATTTCGTGCAGGTCGTGTGGGCGTCGTTTTTCCGCGAGCCGGAAAAGCTGCGGCGGATCACCTCGCCCGCCGAGTTGATGGCTTATCTGGCGGCCCTGGCCCGCAACAAGGTCGTGACCGAGGTCCGCCGGGAAGTGCACACCCAAAAGCGCGACATGCGCCGCGAAATCCGCCTGGACGCCGTGCACGACAAGGACCAGCGCGACCTGGCCAGCCGCGATCCCACGCCCAGTGCCGTGGCGATGTTTCGCGAGCGGTGGAACCGTCTGGTGGACGGCCAGCCGGACCAGGTGCGGCGGATTGTCGAGCTGCGTTTCGCGGGCGCGACCTATACGGAAATCGCCGAAGAGTTGAAAATTCACGAGCGGACCGCCCGCAAGGCAATCGAGCGGCTGGTGGACGACGAGAGCGAGCTGGCGCACGTCCCGCTTGACGGCGGGCCGGGCATTGGACCGCATCAGGCGGCGGGATGACCGAAGTGCGAGCGGGGACGGGTCGTGATTGACGTTGACGAACGGACACGGCTGTGGAACCTGGTCGAAGAGACCATTGCCCGCTGGCGTGAAGGAGAATCGCCGGATGCGGCCGGGTTTCTGGCGCGGCATCCGGAAATCGGCTCGCGGAAGACGCTGGCCCTGGACCTGATCCACGAAGAGCTGTGCCTGAGGAAGGAATCGGGCGACACGATCGTCCCCAGCACATTCATCGAGCGTTTCCCCGACTACCGCAGCTCGATCGCCAAGATAATCGAGGTCGAACAATATGGGCAGCAGAATCCGGGCTTCGCCGAGGCGCTGGGCGAATCGATGTGGCCGCAGGTCGGCCAGGAATACCAGGGCTTCGAAATCGTCGAGCCGTTGGGCCGCGGCGCGGTGGCCCGCGTCTATCTGGCCCGCGAGACGGCCATGGGCCGCCGGCCGGTCGTGATCAAGGTCTCGCAACACGGCGGCCACGAGGCCCATCTGCTCGGAAAGCTGGAACATCCCAATGTCGTCGCGGCTCATTCGGTGAAGCACGACGAACCCAGCGGCATGACGGTGATTTGCATGCCGCTCTTGGGAACGGCGACGGGCCTGGACCTGATGGACGCGGCCCATCGCAAGGGAGGGCCGCCAGTGACGGCGAAGATCATCGGCCAGGTGGCTAGGCAGTATCAGCCGGCGGGTCTGGTCAAGGAGGAGAGCCTGTCTGAGGCGTTTCCGTTTGCCCGCCGGACGTTTGTCGAAGGGATCGTCTGGCTCGGAAAGGAACTGGCCACGGGGTTGGCTGCTGCCGGCAAACTGGGCGTGGCCCACCGCGACATCAAGCCATCGAACGTGCTGCTGGCCTGGTCGGGGCGGCCCATGCTGCTTGATTTCAATCTGTCTTCCGGCGAAGACCAGGCGGGGGACCGCGTCGGCGGGACTCTGGCCTACATGGCGCCCGAGCGGATCGAGCTGCTCCTGGCCGATCGCTCGGCCGGCGACGAGAAGGTCGATACGCGGCCGGATATTTTCTCGCTGGGCGTCGTGCTTTATGAGCTGCTCGCGGGCCGGTTGCCCGTCCAGCCGATGGACGCCGAGGGGAGCGACGCGCCTGCGATGCGGCGCTGGCTGGAGAGCCGCCAGCAACCGATCGCGCCTGCCAGCCAATTCAACCGGTCGGTCGATGCCGAGGTGGATCGCGTTGTGCTGCGGTGTCTCGCGGCCGATCCGGGCCGGCGCTATGCGACGGCGGCCGACCTGGCCGGCGACCTGGCCGCCTATCTCAGCCCGCGGCAAATGGCGGCGCGATGGCTGCGGCGCAACCGCCGCAGCGTGCTGGCCGGGTCGATTGCCGCCGGCGCGGCGCTTGTGGCCGGCGGCATCTACTGGTCGCGGCTGCCGCCCTATCACGAGGTCAAGTATGAGGAGGGAATGGCGCAGCACGAGGCCGGCGACTATCAAGCGGCCATTGCGGCTTTCACGCGGTCGCTTGAAAGGAAGCCCGAGAATCCGAAGGCGCGCGAAGCGCGGGCCCGGAGTTTCTATCGCTTGGGTCTCCAGCGCTATGACGCGGCAGACTTCCAGGGCGCGATCGTCGCGTTGAACCAGTCGCTCGAGGATCACCCGACCTCCATCGAAGCGCTGTTTGCACGGGGGCAGAGTTTCTACCGCCACAACGACCTCCAGGCGGCCCAAAAGGATTTTGTAGAAGCCGCCAATATCGAGCCGCGGGCAATACTCTGGTTCTGCGCCGGCTGCTGCGGATTGATGGACCGATCGGGATTTGATTACTTGTTCAAAGCGCGCCAGGCAGGCTACGACGAGGCCGCCGTGTATTGCAACTTGGGAGTTTGCCATGTTCATGGTGGGGCAAGGAGTCGCGCGATTCCTAATTTCGACCAAGCCATCAAGCTCAAGCCAGAGTTGCCCGAACCGCGCATCGAAAGGGCTCAGGCCCGGATGAACGCCGCACTCCAAGGCGACGCCGAAAGCCGTCGTCAGGCGATTGAAGACATCAAGGAAGCCGAGCGGCTCGGGCTGACGTCGCGCCGCTTGTATTTCCTTGGCGCCCAGCTTCACACGCTCGCCATCGATCAAGATTCCCGCGCGATCGAGGAGGCGGACCGATTGTTCCGCCTGATGCGATCGCTCGACGAGCGTCAGGCCACGTACGAGAACGACTCGGTTTTCAAACGGCTGTTGAGTCAACGTCCCAAACTGGCGAAAGTTGGCCCCGACCCGTCGTTTGTCTTTGTCCCCGAAGGCCAGTGGGGCATCGGTCCGCCTGCAACTGCTGACCTTTCTCTCGTCCCCGCTCCGTAAGCGGAACCGGAGAGATGATCGTGCCGATCGCGCCGCCTGTGACGGCTGCGGACAACATTTCCGCAGGCAATTTGCCGTGCTCCACTAGCCAGCCATTTTGACGCCATCCAGTCGCAACCTAAGTTTGAGTTGCGTCTCACGACCCTCCGTCATTGGCTCCTCATGACGGTCGCGGGCGGATCACGATTGCCTTTCGCGAACGCGGCGGGCGGTCTTGTTCCGATTGGGTAAGCCGGCATTCGTTCGGCCGCCCGGGGCGTTCGGGGTCCAGAAGTCCCTGATTCTTGACCTTTCACGCGGCGCGCTCGACGCCTACCAGCCCGCTCCCCGTGCGCGCCTACCGGAGAAACGTAGATGAGCATTCTCAGCTTTTTGCGAGTGATCCAAGGGATCCAGTCACGGGGCGGTAAACCCGCCCCGCCACGCAATCGTCGGCTGGAACTGGAGCCGCTCGAATGGCGCGCAGTGCTGACGGTGCTCGAGACGCCGTTGCCGATCCTGGATTCGCCGGAAGTCACGAGCACGGTTTTGGAGTCCCCTCCGCTCGGTGATCCGCCGCCGTCACCGGAAGATGACGGAGGATCCGGCAGCGGCACGGGTGAACCCGATCCAGGCCAAGCCCCCGATCCTTCAGGCGAGTCTTTGCCCATGGATGGTGGCTCGGGCGGTGGAAACGGCGATCCGCCTCCTGATCCGCCCCTCACTAGCGGCTCGGGTTCCGGCACGGGCACCGGCAGCGAAGCGCCGATCATTACTTCGCTGGAATCATCGCACACTGGATGGTGGGTGTCGTTTTCGGGATCGGTTACCGATGCCGACGGTCCCGTTGCAGGTCTGATCGTCTATTTCACCATCGGAGAGGAAACTGGGGTGGCATTTACCGCGATTGTCCAGGCAGACGGCACCTTTCAAACGCTTGATCTGGAGATTGCAGCTAACACGCTGATCAACGCCTACACGATTGACGCCGAAGGAAACCAGTCCTCGATCGCGACGTGCTACGCATAGCGACCAGCTGTGCTAGGTCGTTTCCATCAGCACTACCTTGGAGCTCACCGCTGCCGCGGGCGGCATACTCACCCCGCCCGCGGCGGCTGGCTCGTCATCAGCCGACGCCTCGAGCCTCTGGATCGCGGCCAGCGGCAGCGACTGCTCCTGGCCTCCCCCCAGCGGCTGGTCGCCCCCCAGCGGCAGGCCAATCAGGTGCCATTGGCCATCGCCAAAATGCAGCCGCACCGGAATCCACAGGAGTCTGCGTGGCGGGTCATCGCGAGCGTCTGCCGCCGCCACGATCACCAGCGGCGCCTGGTTGCCGATCTGGGCGAGAAGCTGCGGCAGGAAGTCGAGCGCGGGCAGGGCGGGCGGCGAATCGGCGTGCGGCGGATCGATCCGCATGGTCAATTCGCTCAGCCGCTGCCGCACCGCTGGCCGCTCCGACCCGACCAGCTTGGTGAGCGCCCAGCCAAGGTTTTTCTGCATCTGGTGCGGCAGCGTTTCTTCTGCCAGGCGCGCCCCGACGACCAGCGCGGTCATCTCGTCGAACGTGGGCCGCTCCGGGTGCCAGAAAAAGTCGTGCGACAGCTTGAATCCCCGCTCGCCGCGCAGATTTTCGATGGGGATGTCGCAATCGCGCAGCAGTTGCACGTCGCGAAAGATCGTGCGCGTCGAACATTTGAACTGCACCGCCAACTCCTGCGGCGACCAGACCTGGCCGGCCTGGAGCAGGCGCAAGATGCGGATCGCGCGCTGCGTGCGCGCAATCGCCGACGCGCCGCTGCCGCCGCCGCGATCAGATGCGGCGGCATGCAACCGCTTGGGTTGTAAACGGGGGATCGTCATGGTCGTGTCGCGGGGCGCATGGCAACGTCGTGCTGCCATCCCCACTACCAATCGCGAAGCCGGCGAAAAAGCGGGCCATCTCCGGACAGAATGACGCGAAACCGGCTGCACCCCACTTGAGGGCCCCGCGACAGCCCCGCTCGCGTGCTGGAGTTTGGGCGCCGCGGCGCACGGATTTGGTCGGCCTCTTGCCATATTTCTGCGAGCCCAATGCGCGGAGTGCCGCAAATGCTCCCGCTGTGGTGTGGGCCGTTCCGCTAAAGCGAACCACGCTCGGGCCGCGCCAGCACTCGCGCGCTGTGACAGCACTGAATCTTTTTGGGATTTTCGCGTCCTCCCCCGTTGAACGAACGTAGGACCACTCATAGATTGCCCCCATCGCAACGCATCCGGAGGCGTTGCTCATCGTTTGGTGACTGTGGCTTCACTACTCGCACTGCCGCATCGCGGCCCACGCTTTTCGGAAAAAGCTGGATTACAGAGTTCGGTCCCGCCTTTCGTGCGGCGACCGGCAATTCACCGCTCAGGGAATGGTATAGACGCGGTGACTGGTATGGCCGTTGGGACGTGAGGCATTTGCCCGCATCCGCAAGAAGGCGCGATCGGGCGCTGTCCGTTCCTTCCTCGTAGGCGTCGCCCTGGTGCGGGCGGGCCGTCCCTCGCTTTTCGCCCGGCTTCGTGGCCAGGCTCGCAGTGCGCGCGCCGGCCGGGCTTGTGTTCACCATCGGGGCGCCTCCGCGCCCAACCTCAGAAGGAGCTGGATCCGTATGAAGACTCTCAGGAAATCCAAGTCCGCCGACCGCCGTCGTCAATATCAGCGCCGCAATTTCCTGCGGCTGGAACGACTCGAAGACCGCTCGGTGCTTTCGGGCGCTTCGCCAGTTGCCGTCAACGATCTCTATCAAGGACTCGTCGATCAGCCGCTGGAAGTCTCGGCCCCGGCCGGCGTGCTCGCCAACGATACGGACGCGGAGGGAGACGCCCTCTCGGCCAACCTGTTCAGCGGCCCGGCCAACGGTTCGCTGACCCTCAATCCCGACGGCTCGTTCTCCTACACTCCCACCGCCGGATTCACCGGCACCGACAGCTTCATCTATTACGCCAGCGACGGGAGCTCCAACAGCTTGCTCACTGCCGTCACCTTGCAGGTCGCCGGCAACGGCTCCGCCCCCCAGGCTCAGGACGACAGCTTCAATGTCAGCGAAGACAGCGTCCTCAACATCGGCTTCACCGAAGGCGTGCTGGCCAACGACACCGATGCCGACGGCGATCCCCTGACCGCCACCCTGGTCAGCGGCCCGGCCAACGGCACGCTGGCCCTCAATGCGGACGGCTCGTTCACCTATATTCCCACCGCTGATTTCACCGGCAGCGACAGCTTCACCTACACCGCCACCGACGGCGCGGGCGTGAGCAATGTCGCCACCGTGAACATCACCATCGATCCGGTGAACGACGCGCCCGTCGCCGAGAACGACGCGTTCACCATCGATGAAGACGGCGAGATGACCGCCGGCGATTCCGTCCTGGCCAACGACACCGATCCCGACGGCGACCCGCTCACCGCCAGCCTCGTGTCCGACGTGCAGCACGGCACGCTCGCCTTGGCTGCCGACGGCACCTTCACCTACTCGCCCGAGGAGAACTTCAACGGCATCGACGGCTTCAGCTACATGGTCAGCGACGGCCAAGGGAACAGCAACGTCGCCACCGTGACCATCAGTATCAACGCCGTGAACGACCTGCCGGTCGCCGTCAACGACGAGTATGCCACCGACGAAGACACCGCCCTGACCATCGCGGCGCCGGGCGTGTTGGGGAACGACACCGATGTCGAGGGCGATCCGCTTTCGGCCGCCGTTGTCGCCCAGCCGCAGCACGGCACGCTGACGATGAACGGCGACGGCTCGTTCGTCTATACGCCCGAGGCCAATTTCAACGGCATGGACGGCTTCAGCTATTTGACCAATGACGGGTCGGGCGACAGCCAGGTGGCCTCGGTCACGATCACCGTCAATGCCGTGAACGACACGCCAGAAGCGGTGAACGACGAGTATTCGACCGACGAGGATGCTCCGCTCACCATTGCCGCTCCGGGTGTCCTGGGGAACGACACCGACCCCGACGGCGATCCGCTCAGCGTGAGCATCATCAACCAGCCGGAGCATGGCACCGTCACTCTCAGTGCCGACGGCTCGTTCGTCTATACGCCGGAAGCCGATTTCCACGGCGTTGACGGCTTCAGCTACGTGGCCAGCGACGGCACGGCTTC
>JAKEHX010000355.1 GCA_022614795.1 Planctomycetaceae bacterium
AGGGCCGTGACGTCGATCACCAGCGGCCCGTCCCAACTGTTGGTGTCTCCGCCGGCGATGGCCATGTTGTACTTCGTGGCGGTGGCGACGAGTCCCGTATAGAGCTGTTTCGCCAACGACTCGCCGCCGCTGCGCGGGAGGCACAGCGACACAAGCGCCGCGACCGGCCGGGCGGCCATCGCGGCCAGGTCGCTCAGGTTGACGGCCAAGGCCTTGTGGCCGATCTGGCCCGGGTCGTGCTCGCCCACGCGAAAATCGACGCCGTCCATCAACATGTCGGTCGTCGCGACCAGGTGCATCCCCTCGGTCAGCTTGAGAACTGCCGCGTCGTCACCCGCGCCGAGCACGAGTTGCTCGTGGCCGGGCAACGTGGCGTGGAACCAGCGGAGCAGGTCGTTCTCCATGCTCCGATTATTGGCTGGGGCCAGCGCGCAGGCGAGTGGCGACTGGCTTATGGCAGGCTGGAAGCCTGACCCACGGAGCGGCCCGCCATCCGCAAGTGGCCGTACAGCGTGTCGCTGCCGCGGACGATGTAGAAGATCATCGGGTCGAACTTGGCCAGGTCGTCGCGGTCGAGAATGTAGGCAATGTTCTCGAGCGAGACCGTTTCCCAGACGTGCATGCCCACCAGCACGTCGCCGCGGCGGATGCCTTGCTGGGCGGCGGGGCTTTCGCCGCGGACCGCGATGACTTGCAGGCCGCCGCGGTAGCGCGTCCCCAGTTCCTTGAAGGCTGTTTCGTCCATCGGCGCCAGCCGCAGGCCGAGCACCGACCACATCCGGTCGGCCAGGGCCGGCTTGAGCTGTGAGCGCGAGGTGCGGGCCAGGGCGAGCGAGGCGGTCGCCGGCTGGCCGTCGCGCTCCACTTCGAAGGCGATCTCCTCGTCGGGTTTGCGGCCGAGCAGCACCAGCTCCACGTCGAGGGCCCGCTCGATCTTGCGGCCGGCGATCTTGGTGATCCGGTCGCCGATTTGCAGGCGGCTTTTGGCGGCAGGGCTTTCACTCTTCAAACTGCTGACGACAAACATCCGCTGCGTGGGCTCGCAGATGGTCTTGCCGACGATGCCGTGGGTCGTCTGATCGATCCGCTCGATGCTCATTAGGCGGGCGGCGACGTCGAGGGCTTCGTCGATCGGGATGGCAAAGCCGATCCCCTGGGCGCCGACGCGGACGGCGACGTTGATGCCGATCACCTCGCCGTCGATGTTCATCAGCGGGCCGCCGGAGTTGCCGGGGTTGATGCTGGCGTCGGTCTGAATCAGGTCGTTATATTTCTGTTCGTCGCTGACCTGCACGCTGCGGTGCAGGGCGCTGATGATGCCGCGGGTGACGGTGTTTTCGTAGCCGTACGCGTTGCCCACCGCGATCACCTGCTCGCCGCGCATCAGGTCGCACGAAGTGCCGAAACGGATCACGGGGAGCGGGTCTTTGGTATCGACCTTGATGATCGCCAGGTCGGTCTTGGGATCGTTGGCGATCAGGCGGGCGATGAGCTTTCGCTCGTCATCGAGCGTGACCTGGATGTTGCTCACCCCTTCGACGACGTGGAAGTTGGTGATGATGTAGCCGCGGGGATCGACGACGATGCCGGTCCCCATGCCGTTGACCTGGCGGACGGCGTCGCTGGCGAGCGAGGCGCTTTCGGCGCGGACCGTCTTGCGGCCGTTGATGTTGACGACCGACGGAGCCGCGGCACTGACTGCCTTGACGATCGGCGAGTTGCGCAGCTCGGAGCCGTCGGCGTGCGAGGGGCGAGGTGCCGCTATGACGAGGACAAAACCGGCAGCGAGTGCCAAGCCGGCCGCCCAGCGGCGGCCGCGCAGCGAGAGGGATTGCTCGGGCATGAAATGCTCGTCAGGCCTGGGTCGTCCTGCCGCTGGGCCCCGTCGCCGCGGATGCTGGCGCGCGGGTGGTGCAGGGTAGATAGGTCCGATGGTTAGATCGGACCATGCCACAGAGCCGCTTCACCGGGGCAGTAGCTGCCGGAACACTCCCCCTAGGTTGACAGGGATGGGAAAGGTTCAACCATCGCCAGCGTCGCGGCGCTGCTAGCACTGCACGAATGCAGCGACCGCATCGTCGCCTTTCGCTCCGCGCTGGGGACGTCCTTTCGCGGAGCGAAAGGCGACTCTACAGCCGCCTCAGATCCGGCGTCTCCTTCTTCACCACGAGCTGCAACAGTTGGAGCATGAGGAACACGGCGATCGGGGCGAGCAGGTAGATCGGCCAGTACTGCCAGGCCGCCCAATCGCGCAACGGCAGCCGCAGCCCCTCGACGATCGTGGCGACGAAGACCACGCCCAGCGCGCCGACCAGCAGCAGGCAGCCCCCCATTGCCATGATCCCTTTGAACGATTCCTCTTCCGTATGCTCTTCGTTGAACAGCTCGATCGTCCGGCCGCGGGCCAGGCTACGGTCGATGGCCTCGGCCGCTTCCTGGTCGCGGCACGCGGCCAGCCACTCGTTTTCGTCATATCGCACGCCTGATGCGGCATGTGACAGGAGCGAAAAGACCTCGGCCGCTTCGTGATGCGGTTCGGCTGGCCGGGCGCCCACTGGCGAATCACCGCGGTCGAGCGTCCAATCGCCGCTAGCTGGCATGTTGAGCACGACGCGCCCCTTCTCGCCGATCACCGTGATCCGTCCGCCTTCCTGCGACAGCGCCGGGCGGATCGACCAGTGGGCCGTCAATCCCTCGTCGCCGCTCAAATGCACGCTGAGGTTGGCGAGCGAGGGCAACTCCTTGGACATTGGCCCCAGCGGGTCGCGTCCCGGAACCGTCGCCGGGCCGGTGGCGCTAATGCTTTGCACGACGCCGATCAACTGCCGCAGGATCGACACGTCGCGCGCGAACTGAGCCATTACGACGGGCCGGCTGCGATCGGCTTGTTCGCGTTCAAAGGTGATTTGCTCAACTTTGCCTATCGGTGAAGATGCGCCGATCGGCGATCCTTCGCCCCAACTTGTCGCGGCGGCCAGCTCCAGCACCAGCGGATGTTGCTGGCCGGGGACATAGGGCACGATCACGCCGCGGCTATCGCGGCGGATCATCTCGACCTCAAAGCCCACGATCGCCTCGCACGCCGGACAAATCACGAGCATCGGCACGGCGGCCTGCGCGAGCTTGCGGAGCTGTTCGGCCCGCCGCTCGTCATCGGCGATACCCGTTTCGGCTGCCAAACCCGCCTGGCCGCGGGCGACGATCACGACGTCGGCCTGCGTCCCCAGGACAAGCGATTCCCACGTGTCGTCGAGCACCACGCCCGGTGAGATTGCAGCGACATCAGCCGAGCGCGAGCCAACGTCATAAGCCGCTACAAGCTGGCAACCTCCGCGGAGGACCGCCCAGCGGACCAGCGCCAGCGCTTCGTCGTCAACACCCAGGAGTGCGAGTCGCATACCCGCAATTGTAGCTGAAGTCGCCAGACTTCAGGAAACAGTCGCTGGCAACAGCCTGACGCTTTGCAATTTGCAATTCCTGTTTTGCAATTTGCAATGCGTCCCAGCCGGCCGAGAACGATGGCGTCCTTTGATTGCAAATTGCAAAGTAGGAAATGCAAACTGCAAATTGAGCTTGGCATCTACCGGCCGCGGCGATCACCGCCGCCCCGGTCGCCGCCGCCGCCGCGATCACCGCCGCCAAATCCACCGCCAAAATTGCCACCGCCCCGGTCGCCGCCGCCAAAGTTGCTGCCGCCGCGGTCGCCACCGCCGAAGCCGCCGCCAAAGTTGCTGCCGCCCCGGTCGCCGCCACCGAAACCGCCAAAGTTGCCGCCCGTTCCGCCAAAGCCGCCGCGGCCGCTGAACGTGCTACCGCCGAAGCCACCGCCCGGGAAGCCGCCGCCAAAGCCACCGAACCCGCTGCGGCCGCTGTCGCCGCCTCGCATGGCGTTGAAAAACTCGACTCGCTGCCGCATCTCATCGGGGTTGAATTGC